>JAFOMB010000082.1 GCA_017419065.1 Erysipelotrichaceae bacterium
GCAGTTCCAGGACGTTGTTTCCGGATGCGGTCTTCTCATTGCAGAAGATGCGGACAGAAGAGCTCAGACCTACACAGAGCTGTGCCAGCAGGGCTGCCGGTCTTGCGTGCATGCCCATCGGGTTTTCTACGGTACATCGAAACTGTTTCATAATGCCTCCTTGTTGCCACTCTTATTTTAACAGAGTATCTCTATGCTTCTCTTCAATTTCAGGAATTGATATAATGATTATCGGAGGCAGCGCTCATGGAAGAAACAGTGAATAAAAACGCGGAGACGATCCGCACTTATATACCCCTGGACGAGATCGAGGAAAACGGAAAGCTCGTCCGCGAGATCGGCTATAAATCCTATATCGCCGCCATCACCCTGATCGGCTTCGGGATCCTCATCTTCTTAGCCAACGGCACGATGTTCAAAGTCTTCGGCGTCCTCTTCGTCCTGTCGGCTGTCGCCTACATCCTCTTCGTGAAAGACACCATCCTTGTAAGACTGTATGATGACGGTATCGTCTTCATCGACCCGGACAGGAACGAGGGCTTCCGCATCGACTATAACGAAGTAGCGGAATGGAACCTCAAAAACGGTGCGGTCAACGTCACCCGCAACGACGGCATCCTCGCCAGAGCCGATACCCCGATCGCCTATCGGGCCAACGCCATCCTCCGCCGCTATGTACCGGATCAGGAGACAAGAGTCCTCCGGGAAGACCAGCGCATCGACTTCAAGGATCTCATCAATAAAAACAAGCAGCAGTAGCTGCTTATTATATGTCGAAGTAATGTTTCAGGAAATCAGCAGCCCCGTCGTGACCGTTATCGAGATCTGTGATGTGATCGCAGATCTTTTTTAATCCCTCTGTCCCATTCTTCAGTGCCACCTTGACACCCCTTGTCTTCATCATCGGGATGTCGTTGTCGTTGTCGCCGATCGAGAGGACTTCCTCTTCTTTGACATCTAATAAGTCCATCAGAAAGTCGACCGCAAAGTCCTTTCCGGCTCTCGAAGAGTTGATCTCCAGATTGAAGGTGTGACTGCTTCTATAGTCTATCCCTTCGATAACGGAAAGTCTTTCCTTCAGGATCTCCCGCTGGCTGTTATCTTCAAATAAAGCGACGATCTTGCAGATATCATGGGAGCTTTTTTCTATGAAGGAGAGCAGGCCGTACTGTCTGATATACGCCGTATCCTCTTCCAGAAAAGGCCGGTACACGGCGCCTTTGCGCATCTTGCGCATGCCGTCTTCATCGAAGTAAAAGCCGTCTCCGACCACGAAATAGCGCAGTCCGAGATCTTCGATCACCTCCGCTGTTTTGACAGCGGTATCCCTTGGTAAAGGATTCCGGGATATGACTTCTTCTCCCTTGTAGATCATGGCGCCGTTCATGGCGGAAAAGTATTCCACAAAAGGCATCTCCTGTATGAGACTGTAGAGGACTTCGATCCCTCTTCCGGTGTTCGGATAGATGATCACGCCTTTCTCGGCGATCTTTCTAAGGACCTCCTTGGTGTAGTCGGTGAGCCTGGAAGAGTCATCGAGAAGCGTTCCGTCGAAGTCGATGGATATGAGCCGTATATTCCTGTCCATGTGTCTATTATACAAAAATACGCATCTGGCGATGCGTATTTCTCTTACTGATGTTCGATATCGTATTCTGTTTCCAGATCGAGTTCCGTATCGATCTTGAGGTCATAGACATCTCTGAGGTCATACTTCTTTCCGAGATAACCGACCGTGTAGTCGCCGGCACCCTCTGTCGTATAGCCTAAGAGGACATCTTCGAGATACGGATCTTCCGGATCGATCTCCCCGGTCAAAGCCAGTTTCAGCTTGGAGCGGGCAATGGACAGGGAGTAGCCCTTCATACGGGCGATATAGGCACCGGATTCCGTGGAATCATCAGCACACTTGATGAAGTAGTTGTCGACCGTATAGCCCTTGGAGAAGTCCTTGCCGAGCTGGATCAGGGTCTTGATCTGATCATCCGTGAAGTTGGTGTAGACCAGCAGCTTGTACAGCCAGTCCATACCGACCATATCCAGGATCTCCGGTGTCTTTGCAACACGGGCAATGATCTCGTTGATGATCAGCATCTGGTTTCTGTTTCTTCCGAAATCGCCGCCGTAGATGCCGTTGTATTTGCGGTTTCTGGCTAAAGCCAATGCCCATTCGCCATAGAGCTTGACATAGCCCTCATCGACGCTGTAAGGCTCATAGACGTTGCGGGTGGAATCCTGATCCATATAGACATCCATCGGGACGTGGACCCAGACACCGCCTAAGTCGTTGATCATGTCGACGAAGGTCGTGAAGGACTCCTGGACGTAGTAAGGGATCTCGATCTCCAGGACATCCCCGATGGAATCCTGCAGGTCATCGATGCCGTGCTGTATGAAGGCGTTCACCTTGTCGGAATAGCCGTAGTTCACGCTGTAGACATAGGAATCACGCGGGAAGGATACCGTCGTGACGTGGTGTCTGACCGGGTCGACGACCATCAGGTGGAGGACATCGGCACGGACACCCTTGGTGGTGTTCGGCGGAACGTGTTCGTCGATACCGGTGATCAATACGGCGAACGGTTCGTTGTAAAGAGGGTCATCGAGGATCTTCTGATCGATGGTCTTTTCTTCATAATAAGGCACATTGATCTCTTCGATCTGATAATACTTCTCCTTCTCGTAGTCCGCACGGAAGTCCACCAGGACATCGATGATCTTACTGTTGATGATCCAGGCATCGATCATGCCGTCCTTGATCGCATCCGGAATGCTCTGATAGGAACCCAGATAGACGATGTCGTCTTCTTCGACGCCATAGCCTTTCAGCAGTTCCGCAAAGTATTCGGAATGTTCGGAGTCATAGTACTTCTGAAGAGCGACTTTCTTTCCGGCGAGTTCCTCTGTCGTGAGTTTCTCGCTGCTCATCAGATAGTACGGACCGTCATAGCCTAACGGCTCCGGCGGTACTTCCTCTTCATCTTTCGCTCCCTGACCGCATCCGGCCAGAAGGAGGAGGCACAGAAGCACGATGCAAAATTTCTTCATATTATCCCCTGTTTTTATTGATGATCTCTTCGATCTTTGCTGCTTTATCGATACTGTCGTCTACCACGAAGGTGAGATCCGGGATCTTCCTCATGGACAGGCGTTTCGCCAAAAGCGTTTTGATATAGCCCTTGGAACGTCTCAGGACTTCCAGTCCGTCCCTTTTCGCGTAGTTCTTTCCGAGGAAGGAGACATAGACCTTGGCTGTGGAGAGGTCCGGTGCGACCCGGACTTCCGATACCGTCGCGAAACCGAGCTTCGGATCGGAGATCTCGGTCTGCAGGATGGAGGATATTTCCCGCATCAGCAGGGAATCCAGTTTGTCCGTCCTCGGCATCAGTTCACCTTCACTTCACGGTCGACGTATCCTTCGATGACGTCGCCTTCCTTGATGTCGTTGAAGTTCTCGATCGTCATACCGCATTCATAACCCTGGTTGACTTCCTTCGCGTCGTTTTCGAAACGTTTCAGGGAAGCGAGCTTGCCGGTATAGATGACGATACCGTCACGGATGAGTCTCACGCCGCAGTCACGGACGATCTTGCCTTCAGTGACCATACAGCCGGCGATCGTACCGATCTTGGAGACCTTGTAGGTCTTTCGGACTTCCGCCTGACCGACGACGACTTCTTCGTAGACCGGTGCCAGCATACCCTTCATGGCGGCTTCCATCTCTTCTACAGCCTTGTAGATGATGTTGTGGAGACGGATCTCGACACCTTCTTCCTGAGCTTTCTTACGGACATTCGCATCCGGACGGACGTTGAAACCGTAGATGACCGCATGGGATACCGAAGCCAGGATGACATCGGATTCGTTGATCGTACCGGCTGCGGAACGGATGATGTTGACTTTGACACCGTCCACATCGATCTTGGCCAGTGATCCGGCCACGGCTTCCGCGGAACCCTGGACATCGGCTTTGACGATGACCGGGATCTCCTGGATATTGCCGGCGTCGATCTGTTTCTTCAGATCATCGAGAGTCATGGCGCTGGTAGCGTTTCTCTCCTTGATCTGCTTGGCCGTCGCTCTCTGCTGAGCGATCATTCTCGCATCTTTATCATTGTCGAAGACCTTGAAGTTGTCTCCGGCGATCGGAACATCATTCAGACCGATGATCTCGACAGGTGTGGAAGGTTTGGCTTCCTTGATCTCCCTGCCGGAGTCATCTGTCATCTTACGGACCTTGCCGTATGTCGTTCCGACGACGATGGAATCACCCTGATGGAGCGTTCCGTTCTGTACTAATAACGTAGTGACCGGGCCTCTTCCCTTATCGAGTTTGGCCTCGATGACAGAGCCGCTAGCCAGCTTGTTCGGATTGGCCTTGAGGTCTCTGACTTCCGCGACGACCAGGATGGTCTCCAGGATGTCCTGGATGCCCTGACCGAGCTTGGCGGAACATTCGACGAAGATCGTATCGCCGCCCCATTCTTCCGGCATCAGTCCGAGATCGGACATGGCATTCTTGATCTTGTCCGGATTGGCACCCGGCTTGTCCATCTTGTTGACGGCGACGATGATCGGAACACCGGCAGCCTTGGAGTGGTCGACCGCTTCAATGGTCTGCGGCATGACACCGTCATCAGCAGCTACGACGATGACAGAGATATCGGTCACACTGGCCCCTCTGGCTCTCATCGCTGTGAAAGCCTCATGGCCCGGGGTATCCAGGAAAGTCACGAGCTTGTCTCTGACCGGTACCTGATAGGCACCGATATGCTGCGTGATACCGCCGAATTCCCCTTCAACGACCTTGGATTTCCGGATGGCGTCGAGCAGTGTGGTCTTGCCATGGTCGACGTGTCCCATGATGGTGACGATCGGAGGACGCTCTTTCAGGTCTTCCTCTCTGTCGACTTCCGTATCCAGGAGATCATCGTCATCCCTGGCTTCTTCCTTGGTCGCATCGATGCCGAACTCCATACATACCAGTTCGACATTCTCATCATCCAGAGACGAGTTTATGGTGACCATCTTCCCCAACATGAACAGTACCTTGATGATGTCGCTGGCGTTCTTGTTTACCTTGGCAGCCAGTTCGGAAACGGTGATCCCCTCCTGATACGTGATCGCCTCTACCTTGACGCTTTCGCTTCTCGGCCGGAATTCCGTCTTCCCCCTTCTGTTGTTCTGATGTCTTTTGTATGTCTGTTTCGCCATAAACTGCCTCCTTTTCTTATTTTCGTTTCGATAGCATGGATGTTGCGAATCCCTCATCCGTGATACCGATGATCTTCACGTTCCTCTTTCCTATGGCATGGGAGAGCTCCTCACTGTCATAGCTTTCCAGGAACGGGATCTCATAGTACCTGCATTTCTTTAAAAAGCGTTCTTTTGTCTTGTCCGACGCATCCTTTCCGAGGAAGAGAAGTTTCACCTTCCCCATGTTGTCTATGAGGTTTTCCCCATACAGGACCTTGTTCGCTCTCTGAGAAAGACCCAGGAGAGAGAGGATCTCATCCACCGATGATCTCCTCCAGTTCCCGGTAGACTTCTTCCGGGATCTCCGTCTCGAGGGCACGCGCAAGTGCCTTCTTCGTCTTTACGATGGCCAGGGCCTCCTTCGTTCTGGAAAGATAGGCGCCCTTGCCATTGAGCTTGCCGCTCAGATCTACCTTCACATCTCCTTCCGGAGTCCGGACGACGCGGATCATCTCCTTTTTGGGAAAGGACTCTCCGGTCGCCAGACATCTGCGCATAGGTATTTTCTTCATTAATTGTCCTCTTCGTAGTACTCGTCGTAATCATCGAAGTCGATATCGTCATCGTTGATCCAGGAGTTCTCGTATTCTTCTTCCTCCTGCAGACGGATCTCTTCGAGTTCTTCTTCAGAGTATTCCGGCCTGATCTCGCCGTATTCCTTCTTCTCGAGGTCTTCGGCACGGACACGGCGGTCGTCGTCGTCTTTCTTCTTTCTGCGGCGGGCCGGTGTCTTCTCGGCTTCCTTCTTGGAGGAATCCGCGTAGTTCTCGAACTTGGAAACGTAATCCGTCTTCGGAGTGAGAGGCTTTCTGGCCGGTTTGACTTCTTCCTTGACCTCTTCCTTCTTCTCCTCGACCGGTTCTTCCTTCTTTTCTTCGACAGGTTCTTCTTCCTTGACCGGTTCTTCTTCGACGGCAGCTTCTTCCGCCTTTTCTTCGGCTTCTTCCGCCTTCTCTTCTTCTTCGAGTTCGACGATCGTCACTTCTTCCGGCTTCGTCTCGAACTCTTCCAGAGCGTCCTCGGAGAATCCGGTATCGTTCTCAGCGATCTCCTGATCGAATTCCGCCTTTCTTCTGGCAGCTTCTTCCTGGAGTTCCTGGAACTTCTTCATTTCCTTTTCCTTCGCGATGCGGATCTGATCAGCCTTGAAGAATTCTACAGCTTCCTCGATATCGATACCTAAGGCTTCGATATCGCTTCTGGTCTTGATGTCGATCTTGCGGTTGGTCAGCTTGACAGCCAGCTTGGCGTTCTTGCCTTTCTTGCCGATGGCGACAGAAAGTTCGCCGTCATCAACTACCACGACCAGCGGTCTGGCGTTGCGCTTGTCATATTTCTCGATCTCTTCCGGAGTCAGAGCCGGATCGATCCTGTCATCCGCATAGAAGCAGGCCTTGACTTCTGCCGGAGCCAGGGCGTTCTTGACGAGTTCACCGATATCGTCGTTCCATTCGAAGACATCGATCTTCTCGCCCTTGACTTCCCCGATGACAGCCTGGACACGGGAACCTCTCGGACCGATGCAGGCGCCGATCGGATCGACGTCCTCATTGCGGGAATAGACAGCCATCTTCGTTCTCTCGCCGGCTTCTCTGGCGATCGCGCGGATCTCGACGATACCCTGGGCGATCTCCGGGACTTCCTTTTCAAAGAGTCTCTTGACGAACATCGCATCGGCACGCGATAAGACGACCTGGGAACCCTTGGTGTTCTTGGAGACTTCCTTGATGACAGTCTTGATGGACTGTCCTTCACGGTAGGTCTCGCCCGGGATCTGTTCGGACTTCAACAGGATGCCGATCGTGTTCTTGATGTCGACCAGGACGAACTTCTCTTCAACGGTCTTGATGACACCGGAGATCAGATCGTATTCCTTGTCCTTGTATTCATCATAGACACGCTGCTTTTCATATTCCTTGATGCGCTGTTTCAGCATCTGCTTGGCGATATTGATGGAGGTCCTTCCGATCTGCGCAAAGTCGACTTCTTCCTCATAGATGTCGCCGACCTTGAGATTCGGATCGATGCTCTGGGCTTCCGAGAGAAGGATGTCGAGAGTCTCGTCGAATGTCTCGCTTTCATCTTCGACAACTTCAAGCTGGTGATAGATGTGGATCTCCTGCTTGGAAATGTCGACTCTGACCTTGGCAGCCGGGGCATCGATGTGTTTCTGATATGCCTTGGCGATGGCCTCCTTCAGGGTCTCATAGACGAATTCCGGATCGATCTTCCGGTCTTCTTCGATCAGTCTCATCCCCTCTAAGAAATTCTTGTTGTTTTTTAAGCTAATGCCGCTCATCTTGATCTCCTTCTAAAAATTCACTGCGTAGCGCATCTTCTTGACTTGGTCATACGGGATGTTTTTTCTCTTCTCTCTTGTCTTCTCCCGCGCCGCAAGAGAGAGGATGTCCCCTTCAAAGGACACCAGCGTTCCTTCGATCTTCTCTTCCTTCGTCTTCACGAAGACGTAGGAGCCTACGGCTGCCAGGACTTCTTCCCTGTTCCGGATCGGTCTTTCGATCCCCACAGTGGAGACATCCAGCAGATAGGGATCCATCTCCTCTTCATATCTGTCCATGAAGTCGGAGATATCTCTGGATACCGTTTCCAGAGTGTCCATATCGAGGCTTTCATCGAGGATGACGGAGAGGATATTGTCTTTTTTCTGCTGTTTCAGTTCGTAAAGACGGATATTTTTCTCGCGTAGGTAGTCTTTCAGTTCTTTTTCGATCTTCTCCAGATTCAAGTTTGTCCTCCCAATCATAACAGAAGCAGAGATCTCTCTCTGCTTGTACGTCGATATATTAATATATTTGAAAGCTTTTTTCAAGCCTAAAATAAGGAGATCTGATTGGAGTCATCCAGATCTTTGAGGACTCCCAGGGATTCCATCTTCTTGAGAAGTGTCTGGGAGATCTGGGTCCTGGCGACGAGGTCTTCCTTGGAGAGGAACGGACGCTCGTTCCTGGCTTCGACGATGGAGACCGCCACGTTGTCTCCCAGTCCGTCCAGGATCTTGAACGGCGGGATGATCTCGTGATGATCTTCCGGATTGACCAGGAATTCCTTGGCCAGAGAGCGGTTGAGGTCGATGTTGGACATGCGGTAGCCTCTGGAAGCCATCTCATAGGAGATCTCCAGGGTGTCGTAGATGTCCTTTTCCTTCTTGGAGGCCGGATCTTCCCTGGAATTGAGCTTGGCCCCGATCTCGTCGAGTCTCGCCTTGATGGAATCGGCATCCTTGATCATCGTCTCGATCTCATAGGCATCGCAGCGCAGTGAGAAGAAGGAGACGTAGTAGTATTCCGGATGATAGACCTTGAACCAGGCGACACGAACCGCCATGATGACGTAGGCGACCGCATGGGCCTTCGGGAACATGTATTTGATCTTCTTACAGGATTCGATGTACCACTTCGGCACATTGTGATCCAGCATCTTCTGTTCATAGTCCGGCCACTTGTCGCACTTGCCGTTGGCGACCTTACCCTTACGGACGTTCTCCATGATGTCGAAGGCATCCTTCGGCTCCAAGCCGTAGTGCAGCATATCCGACATGATGTCATCTCGACATCCAATGACATCTGCCAGGGCGATGCCGCTGTCGACGAGGTCTTTGGCGTTGTTGTTCCAGACATCGGTACCGTGGGACAGACCGGAGATCTGTACGAGCTCCGAGAAGTTCTTCGGCTTGGTCTCCTGCAGGATACCGCGGACGAAACGGGTACCGAATTCCGGCAGACCGCAGGCACCGGTCGCTTCATCGTACTTCGGATTGACGATGCCCAGTTCCTTCGGACTCGAGAAGATCGACATGACCTTCGGATCGTTCATCGGGATGGTCTTGACATCGATGCCGCTGATGTCCTGAAGCAGCTTCATGGCCGTCGGGTCGACGTGACCTAAGATATCGAACTTCAAGACGTTATCGTGGATCTCGTGGAAATCGAAGTGCGTCGTACGCCAGACGGAATCCGGGTTGTTGGCCGGATACTGGTACGGCGTGAAGTCGAAGACATTCATGTAGTTCGGGATGACGATGATGCCGCCCGGATGCTGGCCGGTCGTTCTCTTGACGCCCTCGCAGCCGGAGGCCAGACGCTGTCTCTGCGCTCTGGACATATTGGTGATCTCTTTTTCCTCGCAATAGCCGGAGACATAGCCGAAAGCCGTCTTCTCCGCGACGGTAGAGATCGTACCGGCACGGAAGACATAGTCTTCGCCGAATACGGAACGTAAGAAGAGATGGGCCTTATCCTGGTACTGATCCGAGAAGTTCAGATCGATATCCGGGACCTTGTCGCCATGGAAGCCTAAGAAGGTCTCGAACGGGATATCCTGACCGTCTACCTTCATCCTCTCGCCGCAGTCCGGACAGTTCATATACGGCAGGTTGTAGCCCGACTTGGTATCGTGGCGCCATATGAGTTTCTTGCACTTCGGACAGATGTAGTGTGGAGGTAACGGATTACACTCCGAGATGCCCGAGAAGGTCGCGACTAAAGAGGATCCGACAGAACCTCTGGATCCGACCAGATAGCCGTCTTCATTGGACTTCTTGACTAACAGATACGAGACGTAGTAAATAACGCCGTAGCCGTTGCCGATGATGGAATCGAGTTCCTTCTTGATCCTCTCTTCAATGATCGGATCGAGGACTTCTCCGTATCTCTCATGAGCCGTCTCGTAGACGATCTGCGTCAGTTTGTCATTGGAACCCTCGATGACCGGGGTATAGAGCTTATCGTGGATCGGCGTCATGACTTCGATCATGTCGGCGATCTTATGGGTATTGTGGACGACGATATCCTTTACGAGGGCGTCATCTTTCAGCCAGGCAAAGGCGTCCAGCATCTCCCTTGTATTGCGGAAGTGCTGATCCGGAGAGACCTGTCTCTTTCTTCTTTCCTTGTCGTAGATGAACAGCGGATGATGCACACCGCCGATGCCCTGGGCATTGATATAGACATCACGCAGGATCTTCTGTTCGGGTCTCGCATAGTGGACATCGCCGGTGGCGACGATGATCTTGTTCTGGGCTTTGGCTTCGTCGATGATATCGCGCAGATACTGCTTCAGTCTCTCCTCATCGAAACTGCCTCTTTCCAGAAGATGACGGTAGTTTTCCAGCGGCTGTACCTCGATGAAGTCATAGAAGGAGATGGCCTTCGCCAGGGCTTCCTTATTTCTCGTCGAAGCGATCTCAAAGACTTCGCCGTTGCAGCAGGCGGAGCCTAAGAGAAGGTTTTCTCTGTATTCATTGAGCGTCTCCCGGAAGATACGCGGTTCAACGACGAACTGGGAATCCTCGGACTTGGTATTGGCCTTGCCGAAGACAGCCAATTGTGTGGTATTGGAGATGGAGACCAGTTTGAAGAGGTCCTTGAGTCCCTGCTTGTTTTTGACCAGGACGTTGGTGTGATATTCCCTGTTCTTGATGAAGGCATCTTCTGTATGGTATTCACTGAGTTCCATGAGGTCATGGATACCGAGCTTGTAGACATCCTTCAGCATCAAATGGAAGACCTGAGCCAGAACTTCCGCATCATAGTCGGCTCTGTGCGCTACCACTTCATCATAGGAGACCGAATACTGTCTGGCGATATTGCCCAAACGGTAGGAACGGCGGTTGGAGAAGAGAGATCTGGCCAGATCCAGGGTATCGATGACCGGATTGGTCAGCTCCTTGAGTCCGTTCCTCTTCATCTCCTCGTTGAGGAAGCCGAAGTCAAATGCGGCGTTGTGGGCGACGATGACTCTGTCGCCGATGAAGTCCATGATCTCCTGATAGCACTCTTTAAAAGGCTTGGCAGAAGCCAGATGGGCATCGGTGATATTGGTGAGTTCCTTGATCTTCTGAGGAACGGTGATCGGCGGCTTGACGAAGAGGTCCTTCTTCTGCTTGACGATGCCCTTGTATAAGATGGAAGCACCGAATTCAATGATGTAGTCGTGTCTGGTGGAAAGGCCGGTCGTCTCGAAGTCGAGGACACAGTATTCCGCATCCGCTAAAGACAGCGGAACCGGATTGTAGACGAGGTTGAGACGGGAGTCGACCATATTCATCTCGCATCCGTAGATGATCTTGAAGAGGCGGTCAGTCCCCTTCATCAGTTTATTGGCAGCCTTCTGAGCTGTCGGGAAGGCCTGGACATCCAGGTGATCGGTAATGGCGATAGCGTCATGGCCCATGGAGAAAGCGGCCTGTACCAGTTCTTCCGCATCGCAGACACCGTCCATTTCCGAACGATTGGTATGGCAGTGCAGTTCGATCCTCTTTTCTTCCTCATCATCGTGGAAGGAGGTATCGACATCGATGAATTCGATCTGATCGACTTCAAAGATATAGCCGTTCGCAAAGGTATCGAAGCGGTAGTTGCCATAGAAATTGGCGTACTTCCCTTCTTTGTTCTTGGCGAGTTCTTCCTTGGTGAAACGCCGGTTCTCGACGACCTTGACGATGACCGCATTGTCCTTGTCCTTGACATAGACGGTCTGGATGATCATGTTCGTCCGGGTCACCTTCTCTTCGACCTTGAAGATCTGTCCGGTGAATTTCACGTTGTATAAGGTATCTACGAGGTCATCGATGACCACATCAGTATAGGCCTTGCTTCTCGGCTTGTACTGGGTCTTGTTGAAAACCGGCGCCTCTTTCTTCTCTTCTACCGGAGCTTCCCTTTTCGGCATGGCCTTTCTTTCGACTTCGACCGGTTTTACTTCCTTCTCCTCATGGAGTTTCGTCGTGATAGCTCCGCGGAAGCCGATGTCATAGAAAAAGAGCTTGATGTCATCAAGAGCTTCGCTGTCCGCCTGCAGGGAATCGTGATCCGGGTACACCAGGGAGAATCCCCCTTCTTCCAGTACCGGCACACACAGCCGGAAACGGGAAGAGGATGAGGAGAAATCCTTGAGGTAGTTGTTGATCTCCTTGATCGGGAATTCCTGATCCTTCACCTTGAAGTAAAGACGCAGA
>JAFOMB010000083.1 GCA_017419065.1 Erysipelotrichaceae bacterium
CTTGTTCCAGATGAACCACATGACGAAGACCAGAACGATCGCGAAGATGACATACCAAGGAATGGAGACGTTCCAGGCCCCGATACGGATGGCCGGACCGGCTACCGCGTCCTTGAATTCCTGAGCGATGTTGGAGATCGGGCCGCCGCCGTTGCCGTTGAGCTGGAAGAACATCAGGATGATACCGTAGGTGATCAGCTGAGTAGCCAGGGTGACGATGAACGGATGCAGGTTGAACTTCGATACGAAGAAACCGTTGACCATGCCGATCACAGCACCGGCTGCCATGACCATCAGCAAGACCAGGATGATCCAGCCGCCTGTCGTCTTCGGCAGGTGTTCAAAGATCAGCTTGGAAGCCGCTCTGTTCTGCAAGAAGGCAGCGGACATACCGGCAGCCAGACCGAAGATACGGCCGGCAGACAAGTCAGTACCGGTCAGGACGATACAGCCGCCGATACCCAGTGCCATCGGCAAGGAGACAGCCGCCAGGGTGATGATGTTGACGATGGAGCTCGGACTTAAGAAGTTCTTGTTGACGATGGCGGTAAAGATGATGAAGACAGCCATCAGGATGTAGAGGGCGTTGTTCAGAATGCCGTCTACCCAGAACCTTCTGCGGTCTTTCGCATCCAATTTCTTATAATCTTCTATCTTTCTCTGAAAGAAATTCTGCTTTTTTTCCATAGGTACTTTCCTCCTATACATATTTCGCCGCAAGCGTCATGATCTCTTCCTGCGTCGTATTCTGTGCATCGACTTCGCCGGCGAGTCTGCCGCCGGACATGACCAGGATCCTGTCGCAGATCCCCAGGAGCTCCGGCATTTCCGAGGAGACCATGACGATGGTCTTGCCTCTGTTGGCCAGATCGAGGATCAGCTGATAGATCTCATACTTGGCACCGACATCGATGCCTCGGGTCGGCTCATCCAGAAGCAGGACTTCCGGATCTGTCAGCAGCCATCTTCCGATGATGACCTTCTGCTGGTTTCCTCCTGATAAGGAGCGGATCTTGGTCTCCTGAGACGGTGTCTTGGTGTGCATGGCGTCGATGGACCACTGCGTATCGGCCTTCATCGACTTCATGCTGAGAGCGCCGAACTTGATGTGCTTCTTCAAAGAGGAGATGACGGTGTTGTCGCGGATGTTTTCAACCGCGAAGATACCGGTCGCCCTTCTCTCTTCTGTCAGCATCGCAAAGCCGTTCCGGATGGATTCCCGCGGATTGCGGTTGAGGCAAGGCTTGCCATAGAGCTTGATCGTGCCGTCTTTTCTGGTCGCCAGACCGAAGATGTTCTCCAGGGTCTCTGTTCTGCCGGAACCGTCAAGACCTGCCAGGCCGAGTATCTCGCCCTTGTGAGCCTTGAAGGACACATCTTTTAAGAGAGAATACTGGGCCGTCAGATTGTCGACTTCAAGCGAAACTTCTCCGACCTTGTTGGTCTTCGGCGGGAACTGATTGGTGAGTTCTCGACCGACCATGTAGCGGATGATGTCGTGCATCTCCAGTTCATCAGCCGGTTTCGTGATGACGTGACCGCCGTCTCTCATGATCGTGATGTAGTCAGAGATCCTCTTGATCTCAGCCATCTTATGAGAGATATAGATGATGCCGACGCCTCTCTCCTTGAGCATCTTGATGATCTCGAAAAGGTGTTCGACTTCTTCTTCTGTTAAGGAAGATGTCGGTTCATCAAAGACGATGATCTTGGAATTGTAGGAAACTGCCTTGGCGATCTCGACCATCTGTCTCTGGGATACCGGCATCGTCGACATGATTCTCTTCGGATCGACATTGATGCCCAGTTCCTTAAAGACTGCCACGGTATCGTCGTACATCTTCTTTTCATCGACGACGATGCCCGCTTTGATCGGATAACGCCCCAGCCAGAGATTGTCCATGACGGAACGTTTGAGAGCCTGGTTGAGTTCCTGGTGGACCATGGCCACC
>JAFOMB010000084.1 GCA_017419065.1 Erysipelotrichaceae bacterium
CTGAGGTCCTTTTTGATTTTTAGTCTTTGTAGAAACGGAGGTTCTCGAAGTACTTGTTCAGGATCGAGTTGAATTCGTTCCAGAGTTCATCTTCATGATCTCTGCCGGCGTTTCCGACTTCTTTCCATCTGGCTCTTAAGCCCTTGACTTCTTCGATCTCTTCTTCCGTGAATTCGCTTCTGGCCAGGCACTTCTTGGCATCAGCGATGATCTCTCTCTTCTTCTCAGCTCTTTCTGCGAATGTCTGTCTCAGACCTTCGTAGTAAGCGTTTCTGTTCTTGAAGAAAGCTTTTCTTTCAGCGGAGAAAGCGCTCCATAATTCATCATCATGGTCTCTTCCGGCAGAACCTGTCTGCTTCCACTGTTCCATGAGATCGTTCATGATCCCGGTGATCTCCTTGAAGTTCTCAAGCTTGTTGGCTTCTTTCGCCTTTTCGATCAGAGCTTCCTTGGCAGCCTGGTTCTGAGCGAATGTTTCGCTTAAGCCTTCAAAATAAGCTTTCTTATTGGCGAAGAACTGGTTTCTGACTTCGCGGAACTGTTCCCATAATTCATCATCTTTTTCCTTATCGGCTCTTCCGGCTTCCTTCCACTCGTCAAAGAGTTCATTCATCTGGACAGTGGCTTTCTTGTAGTTCGGATTGACCAGTAAGGCTTTTGCCTTATTGATGATGTCGTTTTTCTTTTCTTCAACAGACGCAAAGATCTCGCTTTCTCTGGCAGTCAGCTTGTCGATGTATCCGTAGAATTCATCGGAGAGCTGCTTGTCATAGTAGGATTCATCATCTTCACTGCCTGTTCTTCTCCACTGCTTCTTCAGGTTTCTGACCTGAGAAAGGATGTTGGAGAGGTCTTCAGACTCGACGAGCTCCTTTGCTTTCTGCAGTAATTCTTCTTTGGTGATAATCGATTTTTCTTCCATAGTGTGCTATTCCCTCATTTTTTCCTTCCTTTCTATTATACAAGTTTGATTTAAAGATTTCATTAAAAGTTAAGATTTCTCACTAAAGAAATTTAAAAACCCTTCACTTCTCCTTATATGGCACCTATTTCTGCACATTCTGCTATGATAGTTGTATGTGTAAAATCGCTGTCATACCGGTTGCCTCCGGTTCTACCGGCAACTGCATCTATCTGGAAATAGGTCCCTATCATCTTCTGATCGACATGGGGGCAGGCTATAGAAAGGTCCGTGATGCCTTATCGAAGAACGGAAGAGACATCGAGAAGATCGATGCCGTTTTTCTCACCCACGGTCATAACGACCACATCAAAGGCGCCCTGCCGATATCGAGGCATACTTCCTGCAGGGTCTACACCAATGAGACGATCATGTATCCGATACGGGACATCCCTTCCGAGAGGGTAGTTCTGGAAACGGAGAGAGAAAGGGAAGTCCTGCCGGGACTGAAGGTGAAGATGTTTACGGTGCCTCATGACTATGTGAAGACCTGCGGCTATACCTTCACCTGGCAAGAGAAGAAGATAGGCTACGTGACAGACTGCGGCAGGATGAATGAGAAGATCTTTGAAGAGCTGAAGGGATCCGATGTGGTCGTCCTGGAATCCAATCACGATGTGAAGATGCTGAAGGAAGGACCTTATCCGTACTATCTCAAGAAGAGGATATTATCAGAGTACGGACACCTCTCCAACGATGACTGTGCTGATACGGTAAGGGGTCTCTATGAAAACGGCACGAGGAACTTCTTACTGGCACACCTCTCCCGCCACAACAACACTCCTGAAAAGGCCTATGAGACGATCATGACCAGGATGGAGGGAAAAGATATTTCCTTATACATATGTCCTGTAGAAGGGGATGACTTATTAGAATACTGACACTGTCCTAGAATTCGGACAGTGTTTTTCTTTCTCTTTTTTATGCTGAAGACAGAAAAGGAGGAAGGAAGATGTCATTTACAGAATATATCCGGAAGATGAAGGAGATGGGATGGAGGGAAGAAGACCTGAAGGAAGATTACCGGCTCTACGAATCCTCCAGAGAAAGGGGCTATACACTGCCCTGGCAGCTGTTTCTGAAACCCTGTTTCCGATGATAAAAAGAAGAAGGATGCATCCTTCTTCTTTACTTCTTCATGATGATGCGCCCCTCTACAGGAGAGTCGAGGTTCTGGGAGGCGACGAGGAGTTCTTCGTAGATGGAGAAGTCGTTGGTGACGACCATGCGCGGTTTGGCATTCTTCGTGACTTCTTCGATCGGCAGGTCGAAGAAGTCGGAGAAGTTGTTGAAATGGAAGTCCTGCAGGGCGATCCTGATGATCTCTTCGTCTTTGATCTCCTCCCCGTTCAGGGAACACTCTTCCAGGGTATCGGAAGGATAGTCGTAGACGAGTTTCACGCCTTTGGAGACTTCATAGAACTCGGAGGAACCGTTGGTTCGTATGGCTTCCTTCAGATAGAAGTGACACATGTGTCTGAACTGTTTCCCGGTCACACTCAGCATCCACACCGGTCCGTGGAAGGGGATGATCTCCTTGAGATCCTGATACTGGACAAGCGGTCCCAGAGCTTTCTTTCGTATCGATCCGGCTCCCATCAGCATGATGTCGAAGCTCGAGTCCACCTGCATGAGGTCGGCGAAGAGGTTGCCGAGTTCGGTCTCCTCATAGCGGCTCGGATGGGTCAATTGTCTTTTGAAGGTCGTCAAGAGGCGGGAGTACTTCCTGTCTGTCTCGCTCCGGTAAGAAGCCAGGATCTCATCGAGGATCGGGTCGTGGACCGAGGTGGCAGAATCGATCGGAACGATCTCATAGGAATAGTCTTTCATACGGTGCTCGTCGGTATCGATGGTGAATTCGAGACGGCCGATCTGATGGGTGCCGGAACCGGCCTGGACGATCGGGATCCCGTTGACGATCTTGGCCTTTGGAAGCAGGGTGTGGGAGTGAGCACCGATGATGATGTCGACACCCCAGTTCGGGTCCAGGAACTCTGCCAGCTTTTTGTCTTCCTCATAGCCGATGTGGGTAACGACAACCGTGAGATCGATCTTGACGGTCTTGTAGTTGTCGATGATCGTGCCGATCTGCTGGGCGACATCCCAGACGTCTACGAACGAGCCGATGATGTCCTCCGACTTTGTGGAAGTCAGGACTTCTTCGGTGATGATGCCGATGAACAGGACGTTGATCCCGTTTACGTGGATGATCTTGAACGGCTGGAAGAGACGGGCATGATTGGTCTTGACATACATGTTCGCATTGACGATCGGGAACTTGGCGCACTTCTCCAGAAACAGCAGATGAGCCAGCCCGTAGTCTACCTCGTGATTGCCCAGAGTCACGATATCCGGGGACAGGACGTTGACCAGTTCGATCGTCGAGAGTCCCCTGTATTCGCTGTCGATGACGGAACCCCGGAAGAGGTCTCCCGCAATGACATAGAGAGCCGCTTCCTCTTCTTCTCTGGTCTTTTTGACATAGCCCGATAAAAGAGAAAGACCGCCGGTCTCCCTGTCGTCCTTTATCTCCGGAAGGAAGTCGCCGTGCATATCATTGGAGTGCAGTAAAACAAGTTTCTTGATTCCCGGCATGATGTGTTCCTCTCTGTTTTCTCCATTCTATCATGGAAAGTGAACAGAATTACATCTTTGCGGGTGACTGTTCTTCCGGATGGGATCATCGCTTATAATGAAAGAGAAGTACAGGAGGAAAATCATATGGGAGAAAGGTTCTGGGGGAAGGGAAAACTCTTTTCCGCCCTCGCGCAGCTTCCGGGATTCAACGTACCGGAAGACGCTGTATTGATCTGTTACGAAGACTTTGAAGAGACAAAGAAGGCTTTTTCGCAGGCAAAGGAAGAAGGACTCAAGAAGGTCCTCTGCTTCTCGCCACTGATCATGAAGCAGGCGAAGGAAGCCGGAGATCTCTCGGAAGAACTCGGTCTGAAGACGCTTCTGGGAGCTGTCATCAACTACTATAAGGATCTGGGAACCGAAGACAGCTATGTCGTCTATTCCGGATCGAAAGAAGTCTATGAAGAACTGAAGGATACCCTCAAGGTACTGGGCAAAGACAAGTTCCTCAGCGAGAACATCGTGGAAGCGGCCATGATGTCCTATACGGCCATCGGTACACACTACGGCTATGTCTTGTCCTTCTATGCGGGCCTTGGCATGTGCAAGCGCTATGAGTTCCCGTTAGACACGTACATGTATCACACACTGTTATCTCTTCCGCCGATCTCGGAAGGCGCCTATAGAAATGTCTGGGGCGACTTCGCGGCTGACAGCGACTTCAGCGAGTTCGATGATGTCATCCACGCCGGAGAGATGCTGGTAAGAGATATGAAGAAAAACGGTTCCATCGACGATGTCTATCAGAACGAAGAGAGAAAACTCGTTTTACAGAAAACATTAGAGAAGCACTGGAACGATCTGATGGGCGATTTCAGGAAACTGTCAAAGGAGGGCGAATAAGATGTCAAGGATCACAGTAGTCGGCTGCGGCATGATGGGCGGCAACCTCGTAGACTCCTTCATGAAGGCAGGCCATGAGGTCACCATCGTCGATATCAACGACACCAAACCGCGTCCGTTCATCGAAAGAGGCGCGCATTTCTATCCGACACCGGAATTCGGAAAAGCATTGGACACCAAGTTCATCGTCATCTCCTTACCGACAGACGATGTCTTCCGTTCTGTCCTGTCTGTCGTCGACAGAAGCGAACTCAAAGACAAGATCTTCGTCAATACCTCCTCGGAAGTACTGAGTGATGTCATCGACTGCAAGAACATCATCGAAGGGGCCGGCGGTCACTATATCGATACCACCATCATCACCTATCAGGGAGAAGTCGGTACGGAATACGCCTACCTGGTACACTCCGGAAAGAAAGAGATCTTCGATTATATCAAAGAAGATCTCAGAGCTTTATCGGAACCGGTCTACCTTGGTGAAAACATCACCGGTGCCGAGATCGTCGACCTGGTCGCCATCGGTGTCCACTTCGGCATGGTATTCACGCCATTAGAGGCGATACGCTGCTGCCGGGACTACGGCATCGATGTGGACCACTACCTGGATGAATTCAGGGAACTCATGCCGATCCTCTGTAAGAGGAGCCGGAAACAGGCAGTCGAGATGGGCCTTGAGAATCTCGATGAAAAGCCGCAGCGGGAAGCCCTGGACATCATCACGAAAGCCATGGACGATGCGGACATCAACGAACGCTTCTCGGAAGACTGGCTGAACAGCGACAACCGCTCTGTCGCCAACCACTTCCGGAAGATGTTAGGATCCTACCGGTCCGATTACGAGGATTAAATGAACCTGTTCTGGATCTGCATCATCACCGGGGTCATCCTGTTTATCGGACTGGCTGCCTTCTACTCGATCGGCGGCGCTTTCGGCTCCCAGAACATGCGGGACAGGATGGACGATGCCGGGATGGATATGAGCGGAAAGAGGAGAAGGGATCTGGGGATCGACCCGGATGAGAAAAAATAAAAAGCACGTGAGGACTGGAGCCTTTACAGTACGGAACCGATGATCCTGAAAACCTTTTTCTACGCTGCCATGGATTCCGGCATTCTTACGGAGGAACAGGAAGAAACAGAACTGAATGTCCGTGACCGCGTACTGAACGAGGAGATCGCTGAGGCCATGCAGAGCTGCCGGGACAACGGCAAAATAGACATGGAAGAAGAACTGGTACTGCAGGTCGTACGGGATGACACCAAGAGCGTCTGGACTGTATGGCGGCTTGCCGATCATCTGGATGTCCTGGCGGATAGACTGTTAAGAGAATATCTGGACTGGAAAGGAAACCTGAACTTCGATACAGGCAACTGAAATAAACTGATTACAGCATCAAAAAAGCCTCCTGTTTGGGAGGCTTTCATGTCCATATCGAAAAGTCTATTCTCAGTCGACGCGTTCGATCGTCTTATGGATGGTGCCGATGCAGTCTCTGACGGAGACGACATCATATGCCGGTTCGAAGACGATGCTGAAGTAGGCTTCCTCGTTCCATTCATAGAGATAGAACATCATGTAGTCGACCTTGTTTCCGTTACTGTCCAGGACATCGCAGGCGATATGACGGTAACTCAGGCCTGTTTCGGTATGATAGGCTTTTTCATCGCTGTTGTACAGGCTTAAAGAACCTTCTGTCAGCAGCTGCATATCATTCAGATAATCCGTAAGCGCCTCGCCGAAATCATCGCTGTCGAGGCTGAAACCATCAGGCATCGCATATCCGTCTCCCTTGACCCGGAAACGGAAGAAATAGATATACAGCGGTCCTTCATCCGTTTTGACTTCATAGGAACCGTCTGTCTGCTGTTTCCAGTCTTCCGGCACCAAGAAACGGAAGGCGTTTCCGACTGTTCTTTCGACCATGCCATCGTTCGTTTCCGGTGTTTCGGTCTTTTCCGGTTCCGCAGCAGTTTCTGTCTCCTTCGTCTCTTCCTTGGCAGGTTCTTCCTTGCCGGAGCTTCCTCCGCATCCCGCCAGGCTCAGCAGCAGCAATGTGCACAGAAGAAGAGTCATCCATTTTTTCATTGTCAAAACCTCCGGGCTCCCCGTATAAGGGAGAGATCCATTTCTTTTATTATATACGTGATCAGCACAAAAAAACATCTCTGCCGTATCACTTGGTGTAGGTCACCGGATCGTCGATCTTCGTCTCATGGTCGAGCTCGGCACTGACGATGCCTTCTTCCTTCAGAAGGTCATTGATCAGTTTCTTCGCAGCCTTCTCATTGAGCTTATAGGAAGCATTCAGCGCATAGCCATGCATCATCGAATAGCTGTATTTGACCTGAAGATCGTATTTCTCGAGAAGTGCGTTCAGATCATCCTCCGTGAAGCTATCATCACAGGAGATGATGACAGTCGTTCCTTCGTATACCATGGTCTCGTCCTCCTTCTCTTCCTGTTCTCCCTCTTCCTTTTCCTCCTGTTTCTCTTCTTCTTTTTCTTCAACAGGGATATCGGAAGAAGGTACAGGATCTTTTTCTTTTTTCTGACATCCTCCTAATAGAAGCAGGAGGATACTGATCAGGATCATGAGCTTTTTCATATTTAATCTATAGCGGAAAAACAGAGAAAAGGAAAATACCGCTTTCTTCATCAAATCTTAAACAGTTCGGCGATGATTCGCAAACAGACGATGTCATACAATAAGAACGAGGGAAATACTATGATCAAGATACTGATATGCGATGATGAAAAAGATATCGTCAATGCGCTGAAGATCTATCTGAACGATCCGCAATATGAGCTCTATGAAGCTTATAACGGAAAGGAAGCACTGAAGGTCATTCAGGAACAGGAGATCGATCTCGTTCTGATGGACATCATGATGCCGCAGATGGACGGGATACAGGCACTGGCGGAACTGAGAAAGAATTATAATATGCCGGTCATCCTGCTGACAGCCAAGAGCGAGGACGGAGACAAGATCCTGGGACTCAATGTCGGAGCCGATGACTATATCACCAAGCCGTTCAATCCGCTGGAAGTATCGGCCAGAGTCCATTCGCAGTTAAGAAGATATCTGAGACTGGGAAGCGGAAAAGAGAAGGAAGATACCTATGAGATCGGCGGGATCGAACTGGATGATAAGAAGAAGGAAGTCCGGGTCGATGGAGAGACGGTGTCTCTGACGCCGAAGGAATTCGAGATCCTGAAGTTCCTGATGAGCCATCCGGGAAGAGTCTATTCGCCAAAGGAGATCTACCGGAACATCTGGAAGGAAGACCCGTTTGGAGCTGATAATACTGTAGCTGTCCATATCTGTCATCTGCGGGAGAAGATCGAGATCGATCCGGCAGATCCCCGTTATATCCGAGTCGTATTCGGACAGGGATACATCATGGAAGAAGGGAGAAGACGATGAAGAAGTTTTTAAGAAGTGTTGCCGGCAAGACCGTATGTTTTATCGTATGTGTTCTCTCTGTCTGCCTGCTGGGGATCTCTCTGCTCGGGGCAGCGTTCATGATCGAAGAAGACTTCTATACGAGGGATAAGGAAGAGATCTATCAGGATATCATCCGCGGCAGGATCTATACAGATATTCGGGGAGATCTCTATCAGATCGGCAAAGAAGATAAGACCATCCTGAAAGATGACTCTCTGTATATCCGGGTCCTCGATGAAGAAGACAAGGTGATCGCCGAGACAGAGAAGGTAACGGAGAATTGGACTTATGAGATCCCGGTAGGGGTAGAGACCGACGAGAGCGGGAATATTTATGGCTATTATATTTCAGAGGGAGAAAAGACATATACTGTCTTCGCTTCTCTCCATGATACAGAGAAAAACAGTTACTATACGGTAACGAGAAACCTCTTTGACCGCTTCTATACGCTGCGCTATTCGATCTATGCGGTCGCGCTGCTGTCTTTAGCTGTGTCTGTCACGTCTCTTGTGATCCTGATGTGCGTCTCCGGAAGACGGAACGAGGATGAAGAGATACATCCGGGTCCGCTCCACAAGATCCCGTATGATGTCCTGCTGGCAGCTTCGGGAATGATGCTGGCCGGTATGGCGATGATCATAAACGAGTTCCCCTTTGAGACCTATTTCCTCTATGCGGCAGTACCGGTCTATGTCCTGACCCTGATCTGCATGGTGCTGGGACTGCTGATGTCTCTGGCGGTCCGCATCAAGAAGAAAGATCTGGTCAAAGGCTCTCTTATCTATATTCTCTGTGTATGGCTGAAGAATCTGCTCGTATCCTTCGGGCACTTCAGTATCCGCATCCTGAAAGCGGTCCCTGTCTTCTATAAGGGAATAGCGGCGATCCTGATCGTGTGCATCTATGAACTTTTCTTCATCATGAATTACCGTTATTCTTCCGGTGCTTTCTGGATCCTGGAAAAGATCATACTGATCCCGCTCCTCTTATATTTCTTCTACTGTCTCAAAGTACTGCAGAAGGGAGGAAAGGCTCTGGCGGAAGGAGATCTTTCCTACACGGTCGATACGAAGGGGATGATCCTGGATCTCAAGGAACACGGCGAACATCTCAACAATATCTCCCGGGGCATGTCGATCGCGGTATCGGAACAGCTGAAGAGCGAACGCATGAAGACCGAACTCATCACCAATGTCTCCCATGACATCAAGACCCCGCTGACTTCCATCATCAACTACTCCGACCTCATCACAAAGGAAGAGGACGAAGAAAAGATCCGGGAATACAGCGAAGTGCTGCAGCGGCAGTCTGCCAAACTCAAGAGACTCATCGAAGATCTCGTGGAAGTTTCCAAGGCTTCTACCGGAAATCTCGAAGTATCGCTGATGCCGTGCGATGCTTCCACCTTCCTGAATCAGGCAAGCGGCGAATATCAGGATAAGCTGGATGAAGCAGGGCTCACATTGTATACATCTTCTCCGGAAGAGGAACTGACCATCATGGCAGACGGACGGAGGATGTGGCGCATCTTCGACAACCTCATGAACAATATCGCCAAGTACGCCCAACCGGATACCCGCGTCTATCTCTCACTGGAAAGAAAGGGGAATGATGCGGTATTCACCTTCCGCAACACCTCCCGGGAACAGTTGAATATCGCCCCGGAAGAACTGATGGAACGCTTTACCAGAGGCGATGCCTCCCGGAATACCGACGGAAACGGTCTGGGTCTCTCCATTGCTAAAAGTATGGCAGAACTGCAGGGAGGAAAACTCGATCTGTTTATCGACGGAGACCTCTTCAAAGCGGTTCTCACTTTTCCGCTCATCAATCAATAAATTGTCTCAGAAGATCCTGATCTGTTCAGGATCTTTTTTTGCGAATAGTGCCGGCAGCCTGAATAGATCTCCCTTAAGAAAATCTTCATGATTTCTTAAGGCCCTGCTATCTATAATCTTAATCACGAGGACGGGTATGATGAGACCGTAAAGGAGGTCTCCTATGTCCGTCATATTCAATAAAGCCATCACACTGATATTCTTTCTTCTCTTTGCCTATCAGGGATTCTATATCCTGGTATCGCTTTTCGGAAAGGAAAAGAAAGAGGAGAAGGAAAATGTGCTTCACCGTTTTGCGATACTCATCTGTGCCCGCAATGAAGAAAGAGTCATCGGGGAACTGCTGGACAGTATCGAAAGACAGACCTATCCGAAAGAATGCGTACAGGTGTATGTGATGGCGGATAACTGCGATGATGATACGGCGGCGATCGCCAAAGATCACGGAGCTGTCGTCTATGAACGGAAGGATACGGTGCGCAAGGGAAAGGGCTATGCCCTGCAGGAACTGCTGAAAGAGGTGTCAGACGAATATGATGCCTGTATCGTATTCGATGCGGACAATGTGCTGGATCCTCATTATCTGGAAGCGATGAACCATTCTTTTTCTCAGGGACATGAGATCATCACCGGCTACCGCAACTCCAAGAACTATGATTCCAACTGGATCTCGGCAGGCTATTCACTGTGGTTTCTGAGAGAGAACCGTTTTCTGAATAAGGCGCGGTATCTGCTGGGCGTGAGCTGTGCGGTATCGGGGACAGGATTTCTCTTCTCAAGAGAAGTATTGCGGAACTGGGATTATCATACATTGACCGAAGACCTCGAATTTACGGCCGATCAGGTGTGCCGGGGAAGAAAGATCGCCTTTTGCGAAGATGCGGTCCTCTATGATGAACAGCCGGTATTGTTCATGCAGTCGTTTCATCAGCGGATGCGCTGGGCGAAGGGTTTCCTGCAGGTCTTTCTGAAAGACGGCGGAAGACTTTTGAAGGGTGTAGGCAGAGGAAACTTCTCCTGCTTCGATATGCTGAATACTCTGACTTCTGCATACGGGCTATCGGTACTGACACTGATCGTCAATGTGCTGACACTGCTGGGGATGATCCTGGCAGAAGAACCTCTGGTGCCTTTCCTGATGTCTTTGAGAAAAGGATTAATGAGAGCCTATATCGGTATGTATCTGATCGGACTATTGACGACGCTCACGGAATGGAAGAAGATCCGTACTTCTTCTATATATAAGATCCTTTATACCTTTACCTTTCCCCTGTTTATGGCCACCTATCTGCCGATCGCAGTATGTGCCCTGTTTACGGAAGTGCAGTGGACTCCGATCGAACACAGTATCTCGATGAGACATGAAAACGTTTGATCCGAGATACATCCTCTGTTTCCTGATCGCCTGGATGATCACCAACGGCTGGGCCTATATTTTCCTGGGGATCGGGATCCTGTTTCACTGGAAGATATTCACGACGATCTCTTCTGCGCCTGCGCTCTTTAGTTCCCTGATCTGTCTGTTAATGTCCTGCTTATCACCATTTGTGCTGCAGCGTGAATAACCGTGTATCATAATAGACTCCTTTCTGCCGGAGGAGGGGCTGAGCCCCTCCGTCTTTCTGTTAGTGGCTGATTGAGAATCTCTTGCTTGCTACTTCTTTTGTATAGTTTTTGTAGATCATTTCGCAGGTAATATTTCCTCTAAGAAGAGTTTTCAAGAGATGTTGAAGGAGAAGGACAAAGAATATGAGGTGTGGGATTATGAAGAGTTTTCTTCATTCATTTCTTGTGCAGAGGATAAGGAATACAAGGTGTTGTTCGTCATCCTTTTTCTGACCGGATTACGATTGGGGGAAGCTTTGGCTTTAACTTGGCGAGATCTGACCGACCGCAAATTATCTATCACAAAATCGATGTCTAAGGTTTGTGAATTCGACGTCTTTGAAGTCAAGGAAACAAAGAACTTCGCAAGCATCAGAGATGTATCGTTAAACGAAGCACTATTTCGATTCTTGCTTGAACACAAAGAGCGGCAATCGTGTTTAGAAGGATTCTCAGACTACTGGTACATTGCTGGTGGTTCGAAACCATTAAGTAAAACCAATATCACGAGGCAAAAAGACAAGGCCGTAAAAAAGAGCGGTGTTAAACGAATAACCATTCATCAGTTCAGACACTCACATGCTACAAATTTAATTAATGATGGAGTCAATGTTGTTGCTGTTTCTAGAAGGTCAGGCCATTCAGATGTCTCTATGACGCTTAAGGTTTACACTCACCTGTTCCAAAAGATAGACATCGAGCTAGTTGAAAATCTTGAATTATCTTCTCACGATCTTCTCACTAAGATTGATTAGTTTGAATTTAGAGTGATTTAGATCGATTAGTTAAAGTTAGCAAAAAAACTGTTTCTAAAAGGCTTATTTTACATTTATCTGCAGCACAAAAAAACATCTCCTTTGAGATGCCGTATTTCTTATGGAGCAGGCGAGGGGAATCGAACCCCCGTAGCGACCTTGGGAAGGTCGTGTTCTACCATTGAACTACGCCTGCGTGTATAACTATACTATCACAAAAGCTTTTCTTTTGTCATATATTCCAAGGGAAGAGAGAAGACTTGCTACAATGGAAGGGTA
>JAFOMB010000085.1 GCA_017419065.1 Erysipelotrichaceae bacterium
CCGATCTCCAACATCGCTCAGGAATTCAAGGACGCGGTAGCCGGTCCGGCCATCCGTATCGGGGCCTGGAACGTCTCCATTCCTTGGTATGTCATCTTCGCGATCGTTCTGGTCTTCGTCATGTGGTTCATCTGGAACAAGACCCGCTTCGGTAAAAACATGTTTGCGGTAGGTTCCAACGTAGAAGCTGCCAAGGTCTCCGGTGTCAACGTCTTCTTAACGACTGTCCTGGTCCATACCTTAGCCGGTGCTATGTATGGCTTCGCCGGTTTCGTCGAAGCAGCCAGACTCGGTTCCGTCACAGCTGCTACCGGTTTAAACAACGAATGTGACGCCATCGCGGCCTGTGTCATCGGCGGCGTCTCCTTCGTCGGTGGTACCGGTAATGTCGGAGGTATCGTCTTAGGTGTCTTCGTCTTGCGTATCATCTTCGTTGCGCTGAACATGTTAGGTATCAACCCGAACCTGCAGTATATCATCAAGGGTGCCATCATCCTGACGGCATGTTCCCTGGATATGCGCAAATACATGGTCAAGAAGTAAAGCATCCCAAAGTTCCCGAAAGGGAACTTTTTCTTTCCTCCAATAACTCTACAATTGTAGATTGACAATATAACTCTACATGTGTAGAGTTTAAGTAGGAGGTACTATGAAAATCACGTATACCGAAAAGAAATTCATGGACTTCATATGGGCTCATGAACCTGTAAGATCCAAAGAGATCGTGGAATACTGCCGGGACTGCTTCGGATGGAAGAATACGACGACATATACCTTTCTGAAGAGGCTGGAAGAGAAGGGGATCATCGTCAACGACTCTTCCACTGTCCATTCTCTGATATCCCAGAGCCAGATCGAAGAAGACGTCTCCCGAGAAGTGATCAGCGACGGCTTCCGCAATTCGCTGCCGTTATTCCTGACCGCTTTTCTCAATGGTCAGAAACTGTCGAACGAAGAATGTGATGAACTGATGGCGCTGATAAAATCCCACAGGGAGGACAGTTGACATGAACGCCATCTTTGCGACTGTACTGCAGAAGTCTGTGAAGGCTCTCTTCGTCTTTCTTCTTGTATGCATCATCCGGTTTCTATGCAGGAAGATCCCGAAGAAATACACGGCCTATCTCATGATCCCTGTCTTTCTGTCTTTACTTCCGGGTTTCCGGATCAGCAAAGTCTCATTCGTGTCACTGACCGATTCTCTTATCAGGGATGCCCGTCTTTCCCATACGATGCATCTTTTAAGCGAACACGATCTCCTGGAGATCGTGGTTCCGATGAAGGAACGCACCCTTGTAAGATCTTTCCTGATGATCATCTGGATGGCTGGAATAGCGGTGATGCTGGGAATGGTTATATGGAAGACAGTCTCGCTGTACAGAAAGCTCAGGTATTCGATACGTCTCGAAAATGATCTCTATGAATGTGACAGGATCAATTCATCCTTTGTCTTCGGTTTCTTTCGTCCGGTCATCTATCTTCCGGCCGGAATGCCGGAAGAGGAAAGAAAATACGTCACTGTACATGAGACACTTCACATACGGAGATGTGATCACGTGATCAAACAATTGTGTCTCATGCTGCTGATCATCTACTGGTTCCATCCGGTTGTGTGGATCGCTTATTTCATTCTGTCGAATGATCTTGAGATGGCGTGCGATGAAAGAACGGCCGACTGGTTTGAAGACAGGGAAGACTACCTGAAAGTCCTCGTTTCTTCTTCCGGAAAAGCCTATCCGATCCTGCCGTCTTTCGCTTACGGAAACATCGGAAACAGAGTCAGACATCTGCTTTCCTATGACATAAGAAAAAGCACAGCTGCTGCTGTATTCGCCGTTGTACTGACACTTATTCTGGCAGCCATTCCTCTCTTTGGCTACCGGTATTCGACTGTTGTTTTAAAAGATCACGGTATGTCCTTACGGGGTCCTGTAGAACACTCGGAGCTCGTCTGCGGTTTTGAAAAATACCCGGATCATCATGAAGCAGATTATATCAATAAGATCGATAAGAACGGCGATGTTTATCCTCTGATGGAAGGGATCGTGGAATTTGTCGGATATGATGAAGTATACGGCCATTATGTCTGTATCTCTCATGACAATGGATATCGCAGCTATTACTGTTATCTTTCGGATGTTTCTGTGAAGGAAGGAGACAGCGTTTCCTCTTCTCCGATCGGAACGATCGGGGATACCGGCGGAGCCACCGGCGAACACGTCGGTGTCGCGATGACCGATGAGAAGGGGAACTACGTCAGGAATCTTGAAAACCTCCTGTTTATGAAGTGATTCCATGTTTCCTTTTCCTTCTTTCTGTTTTATAATAATCACATAGCGTAAAGAGAAACGTGGCTGTCTGAGACCTGGAAAGAGAAGGGTGTCTGGTGGAAATCCCGGCAGGAAAGGACAGTGAATTCATCTCTTCAGCAGAGCCAATCCCTCTCGGTTCACCCCGTTATCGGTCAAAGTGCAGCATTCGCTGAATTAGGATGGTACCGCGGTCTATTCCGTTCCTGGATCGCGGTTTTTATTTTGAAGGAGTAAAGTTATGCAGGACCTGGAAAAACTCAAGGAAGAAGCCCTGTCCCTCATTGGAAAGGTACAGGAAGAAAAGACACTCGAAGAACTGCGTCTGAAGTATCTCTCCAAGAAAGGCGAGGTACAGGCGCTCATGGCGGAGATGAGGAATCTCCCGGCAGAAGAGAAGCCGAAATTCGGTGCTATGGTCAACACCTTAAAGAGCGAGATCTCGAAGGCACTGGAAGAAAAGAAGGCCGTTCTCGATGAACTGGCGCTCAACCACAAGCTGGAAAGCGAGAAGATCGACATCACGTTAGATGCCTATCATTTCCCGCTCGGCAATATGCATCCGCTGACTCTTGTCCAGCAGGAGATCGAAGACATCTTCGTCGGCATGGGCTACAAGGTCATGGAAGGACCGGAAGTCGAACTCGACCTCTACAACTTTGAAAGAGCGAATACACCGGAAGGACATCCGGCCAGAGACATGCAGGATACCTTCTATGTGAGCGAAAACATGCTTCTGAGAAGCCAGACGACAGCGATACAGATGAGAGCTTTAGAGAAGGAAGCCCACAATCTTCCGATCAAGGTCATCTGCCCGGGGAAAGTCTACAGAAGAGATGATGACGATGCGACGCACTCCCATCAGTTCATGCAGGCAGAAGGACTTGTCGTCGGGGAGAACATCACTCTGGCTGATCTGAAGGGCACCCTGGAGCTCATGGTCAACACCCTGTTCCGTCAGGGCACCAAGATCCGCTTCCGTCCGTCCTACTTCCCGTTCACAGAACCTTCTTATGAAGTCGATATGACCTGTCATATCTGCGGCGGCAAGGGCTGTCCGACCTGTAAGGGTACCGGCTGGATCGAGATCCTGGGTTCCGGTATGGTCCATCCGAATGTATTGGAAGCTGCCGGCATCGACTCCAAGAAGTATACGGGTTTTGCGTTTGGGGCAGGCTTGGAGAGGATCGCCATGCTGAAATACGGGATCACGGATATCCGCGATCTCTACAATAACGATATGCGTTTCCTGAAAGGGTTCAAGCACAACTAGGAGGTCATATGAAAGTCAGTTTAAAATGGTTGAATCAGTTTGTGAAGATCGATGACCTCAGTGTACAGGAGATCATGGATCGTGTCGTCAAGGCCGGATTTGAAGTGGAAGAAGTTACGGAGCTCTCTTCCGGAACCAATCTGGTCGTCGGAAAGGTATTGGAATGCAGGGACCATCCGGATTCCGATCACCTTCATATCACGAAGACAGATATCGGAAGTGAAGTCCTGGATATCGTCTGCGGGGCTCCGAACTGCCGGGAAGGTCTGAAGGTCATTGTCGCGAAGGTCGGGGCGAAGCTCCCGGGCGGCGAGATCAAGAAGGGCGTCATCAGAGGTGTGGAATCCAACGGTATGTTATGTTCCTTACTGGAACTGGGTATCGATAAGAACCTCCTGCCGGATGATTCTCCAAGCCATAACGGCATTGAAGAACTCGACGATTCCTTTGAAGTCGGAGAAGAAGATATCTTAGATAAACGGGGCTATCAGGATACGATCCTGGATCTGACCATCTATGCCAACAGACCGGACTGCCTGTCCATGTTTGCGATGGCCAAGGAGATCGCAGCGATCTTAGATAGACCGTGCACGCTTCCGG
>JAFOMB010000086.1 GCA_017419065.1 Erysipelotrichaceae bacterium
AGACGACATCCAGGAAGAGATCTTCAAAGGAAGGGTTTTCCGGATCGGAGAAATCAGTGTTCCGGATGATATCGAAGTAGACTTCTTTGAATGCGTCATCTTCCCCGAAGAGGACAGTGGCGTGATACGGGCTGTTTCTCCTGGTGGTCTGCAGCCACTTGAATCCCTCTTTGACGATGGCCTTTTGTCTTCCCTCGTGATCGACACTGAGTACGCCCTGACCATGGAAGAGCGTCAGGGAGACTGTCTTATCCGGATGAAGTTTCACCGCATAGTCAGCCTCAAAACGGGAGATCAGAGAGTCTCTTCGATGATGTCTTCTCTTGATGGCCATCAGTCGATGAACCTCACATGGAGAGGTGACATGGAAGAGAGGGCCCTCTCCGCTGCTTCCTTTATCTCTTTATTTCTACCGGCGATGAGGCTTCTCTTAAAGATGACCTTCTTTCCCAGATCGATGAGTCCGTAAGCTGTCGACAATACACAGACTTCCGCCTGGACACCGGTAAGGATGATCTCGTCATACTCCTGGAGTTTCTTCATCAGTTCTGTATTTGAGAGACAGGAATACGCGGATTTACAGTAGATCGGATGCGCGATGTCTTTCAGTTCTTCCACGATCTCCTCATTCTCTGGATCATCATTGATGGTCTGATAACGCCCTCCGTATTCCTTCCAGATCCCGTCCATGTCTTCGTCATATCTAAAAGCAGTATAGAAGACATCTTCCTTCGGAAAACTCAGACAAAAAGCCGGAAGTTCCTGTAATACTTCCTCCATGCCCTCGCAATACCAGGGATGATCCGCCGTGTAGACCTTCTGCATGTCGATCACCAGAAGGGCTGTCTTCGTCTTCTTCATAGATATAAAGAATCGTGGATCCAGGATCCACGATCATTTTCAAATGGTGCCGGTGCCGAGAGTTGAACTCGATTTTGGCCCTTACCAAGGGCCTGTAATAACCCTTATACTACACCGGCGTTTAGAGGTACTTCTTCAGGCGTTCGTAGACCTCGCTGATCGGAAAACCGACGATCGAATAATAGTCTCCACGGATGCCTTTGATGAAGCGGCTGCCATACCCCTGTATCGCATAGGAACCTGCTTTATCCATCGGTTCCCCCGTCTTCACGTACTCCATTATCTCATCATCTGTCATTTTTTGGAAGAGGACATCGGAAGAAGATGAGAAAGTTTCTGATTCCTCTTTGGAAAGGATCGTCACAGCTGTGATGACCTGATGGGTCTTCCCGCTGAGTTCCTTCAGCATGGCCACTGCTTCCTCTTCACTGTGCGGCTTGCCTAAGACATCGCCGTTGATGCAGACGATCGTATCGGAACCGATGACCAGAGCTTCCGGATGATCCTTGAAGACGGCCATGGCCTTCTTGAAAGAAAGTCTTTCGATCTCGGAAGAGAGTTCTTTGGAAGAGTCGATCTGTTCGTCGACATCTGCCGGGATCACCTGGAAATCAATGCCCAGAGAGGATAACAGTTCTCTTCTTCGCGGAGATCCGGATGCCAGGATGATCTCAGTCATTGTAGTTCCTTTCATAGATGTAGGCAAGACCCTTGGTGACGAAGTCTGCCTCATAGTAGTCGAAGATGTCTGTGAACGGCTCGACTTCCTTGCCGAGACCGCCGCAGGCGACGATATACGGATCGATGCCGAGTTCGTCCTTCATCCCGTTGATCAGGTATTCCAGCATGCCGACATAACCCTTATAGATGCCGACATTCATGGCTCCTTCTGTCGTATTGGCCAGGAAGGAATCCTTCATCTCCGGATCGAACTTCGGAAGGAGGGCGGCATTTCCCCATAAGGTATCGGCGAGTTTGTGGAAACCAGGCGCGATGATGCAGTGGCGGAATACGCCGTCTTCACTGATGTGGTTGATGACGCTCGCTGTTCCCAGAGAGACGACAATGAGTTCTCTGTGGAAGAGATGGTAGGCGTAGGCACTCATGACGACCAGATCATCGCCGATGTCCTGATTGTTCGGAGTGTCAAAGCGGATGCCGTAGTCATCGAACGGATTGATGTCGATGATGTGCTCCGGCTTCACAAAGGAACGTACGGCTTCCAGGACTCTCTTGTAGAGATGCGGCACGACAGAGGAGATGATCGCGTCGGTGATCACTTCTTCCCGGAGTCCCTTCTTGAAGAGCATGGACAGGACTAAAGCTCTGTAGTCGTTCTGTTCGCTTGGATAGATACCGAAAAAGATCTCTTCGCCTTCATCGAAGAGTCCCAGTTTGATACTCGTATTTCCCAGGTCTACCGTTAACAGCATGCCCTCTTATTATACCCCATTCAATTGCAAAATCCACTAGATTATTATAAGATGAAGAGGCTCCGGGATTGGCGGAATTGGCAGACGCGTCAGACTTAGGATCTGGTGGGCAACCGTGGGGGTTCGAGTCCCTTATCCCGGACCAGGAGATACACAAAAAGCCTTTCACAAGGCTTTTTTCTTTTCTCTATTCCCGGACTTCGAGGACTTCGATCTCTTCCCCGAGGACCCCTTTGCAGAAGGAGATGCGGGCTTCGAAAGGAACTTCGATGTCCTTCGGCAGGAGGGTGATCTCATGGCCTCTTTCCTGTAACAGAGAGACCGTCTTATCGACGTCTTCTACCTCAATGGCGAAGTGGCGTATGCTTCCCTTGAGGAAGGTCCCCTCCCCGTCTGTAAAGATCTCGATAGAATCTTTCCCGTTAGAGAGAAAGATGCCCTTCTCCCATTCCCTTACGATGTGACAGCCGAAGATCTCCTCATAGAAGGATACGGCTTTTCTCACAAGACAGGGATCACCGCACTTCATCGAGATGTGATGCATATCAGAACTCCAGACTGTCGATCTCTTCTACGAGTTCCAGGATGTGCTTCTTCGCGTTTTCGATGACGGCCTTCCCCTCTTCGTTTTCCAAACCATGGCGTCTGATCGTCCGGCGCATGATGCGGGTATAGCCGATGAGGGCCGCCTTCTTTTCGACGTCCTTCAGGATCTTTTCATCTTCTGTCCCGAGATACAGGGACAGGGTCTTCTCCCAGATCCTGCCGCAGTCTTCATAGGAGATGCCTAAGAAGTCCTTCGCGTTCTGGTGATCCAGTTCACTGTAGCCGCGGTAGGCGTTGTAGATGGAAGCCATCTCAAAGACCGGATGGCCCATGCATAAAGTATCCATATCGATGAGCAGGACTTCATCTCCCTGCAGCATGACATTCTTTAAGTGATAATCTCCATGTAACATGGTATTCCTGTCCGGTACAGCTTCAATGAGGCTGTGCAGTTTCTCATAAGCAGCAGAAGGCAGATACTCTTTCAGGAATTCCGCCCAGTCTGCAGCGACGGCCTTCATGTCCGGCATGTCCCCCGGCTTGAGCTCCGTCGAGTGGATCTTTTTAAGCAGATCGACCGACATGGCGATGATCTCATCGAAACGCTCCGGCTCACTGATCAGGATCTTCGCGAAAGAAGTCGCGTTCAGCAGTTCAAAGACAGAGCCGTAGCAGTCATCCACCGTGACGACATCATACGGAATGGCTGTCGGGATCCCCAGGACAAAGGCCTTCTTGGCCAGTTCCCTCTCTCTCTGGATATCCGGCAGTGCGTCCTTGTCGTAGTAGACCTTGACGATCGTATCCGCATCGATGCGGTAGACTTTTCCGTTGGCTCCCTGACCGATGACTTCGCATCCTTCGATCGAGAGTCTTCTCTTAGCCTTTTCGACCTTCATCATCTCGCTGAATCCGGTCATCTCCAGGACTTCATAGACTTCCGGAGAGACATTGACGATGGAAAGAGACGGCTTCTCCTTCCTCAGACGGAGTATGACTCTTAAGCCTGCGGAAGAGATGTATTCCAGTTCTGACGCGTCTATGATGAGTTCTTCTTCCTGCTGAAACAGATCCATCTCCCGGATCTGCTTTTCTGTTTCTTCCGCATTGGAAGAATCGATGTGTCCTATAAGCCCTGCCGCTCTTTTTCCGTTTACGGCTGTTTCCTTTACCAGTGACATATTCCCACCTCTTTGATCATTCTCAGTGTATCTTCTTGACGATCGTCAGGATATTCTGACCGTCCTTATATTCATAGCGCATATCGTCCATCGTCTTCCTCACCAGGAAGATGCCCAGACCTCCGACACCTCTTTCCTCGATGGAAAGCGTGGTATCCGGTTCCTTGATCTCCAGAGGATCGAACGGGATCCCGCGATCAAAGAAGGAGATCTCCGCCTGATCATCCAGGACCTTCACCTCTACCCTCACATCTCCCTTTTTCTCCGGATAGGCATAGGAGACGATGTTGGAGAAGATCTCATCGACCGCGACGTCGATCTGCGTCTGTGCCTTGATGGAACAGTCATTCTTCTCCAGAATCCGATCGATGAATTCCGTGACCTGCGTGACATTCTCCCGTACGGCATCGACTCTGATCTCCTCAGAATCCTTTTTCCCGTGGTAGCGCAGTGCCATCATCGTGATGTCGTCGAACTGTTTCTCGTTTTTCACAAATCCCTCAATCCTTCCGCTTACTTCCTGCAGGAGTTCTTCCGGAGTGACCTGCGGATGACTGTTGAGTGCTTCCAGCAGTCTGTCCCTGCCGAACTGCTCCCGCGCCGCATTGACAGCTTCCACCGCTCCGTCTGTATAGACGAAGAGGCAGTCCCCCGGTTTCAAGTATAGTTCATAGTTCGTGTATTCCACACCGCTGAGTCCGCCTAAGACAAAGCCGTGTCTGTCTTTCAGATGTTCGAAGTGTCCCTCTTTTGAAAGAATCGGATACTCATGTCCGCCATTGGCGGCGATGAGCCTTCCGGTACTGATCTCCAGGATGCCCAGCCAGACTGTGATGAACATCTCAGCCTTGTTTTTCTCGCAGATCTTCTCATTGACGAACTTCAAGATCGCTGCCGGATCATCCGGATAAAGGGCTGCTGTATTCGAGAGGAGGATCTTGGAAGCCATCATGAATAAGGCTCCCGGGACCCCTTTCCCTGAGACATCGGCGATCGTCATGGCCAGATGGTCCTCATCGAGGAGGTAGAAGTCATAGAAGTCGCCGCCGACTTCCTTGGCCGGATGCATGAGCGCATAGATATCGAATTCGCTTCTCTCCGGGAAGGCCGGGAAGATGCCCGGCAGCATGCCGTCCTGGATCTGGGAGGCGATGGAGAGTTCCGAAGAGATCCTCTCTTTTTCAGCGGTAGCGGCCATCAGGGAATCGACATAGTCGGCGATGTCCTTCTCCATGTCTTCCATGACCAGAGACAGTTTCTCGATCTCATCGCCCGAAGAGATCGGCAGATCCCGGAAGTGGATCTCCTGTTCCCCGCCGTCGATCTTGTCGAGACGGTAGTCTTCCGCAGCCTGGGAGAGCAGTTCGATCGGCCTGACCACATCTTTGCGGAAGTGGCGGACGATGAGCACATCCAGGAGTATCGTCACCGCGAACAGCAGCAGACAGTACTGTCCGAGATAGCGCAGAGACAGGGCATTGACCTCGTTCATGTCGTAGTCCGCAAAGGTCATGATGTAGTAGCGGTCTGTTTCCTCCAAGAGTTCCCAGCCCGTACAGATGTTGCCGTACTTCTCCGAAATGCCGATGTAGCAGGTCTCTTCCGTCCCATAGAGGGAGCTCTCCTTTTCATCGACATATTCATAAGTCCCGGGTTCGCAGTGCTTTTCGCTGCGGTCGGAATCAAAGACGTAGATCAGGCGGCCGTCCTGTTTGTCATAGGCCGCGACATAGACGAAGGAGGCGCGGTTTTCCTCCTGCAGAGCTGCCAGAAAGCCATCGACACGCTGATATCCCTCATTCTTCATCTTCATATACTCCGAAGAGGAGGCACCCGCTTCATAGGCCTTCAGAACTTTATCGATATATTTGTCCGCATCCGAGACCCGGATGATCTCGGCGAGAGTTCTGGCCAGGTTCCCGGATTTTGTCTCATAGTCTCTTCTGACAGAATCGGCATAGAGATAAAAGCCGAAAAGAACAGCGACTGCTGAAAGAATGACAGAAAAGATCAGGATCATGCGAAAGATACGCGAACTCAGGGAGTAGTGTCTCTTCTCCTGTTCGCTGAGCTCGCGATAGCTTTTCTTCGGCATGTCTTAATCCTCGATCGTCAGGATATCGGTAAAGCCGGTGATATCCAGGACATCCCGGATAGATTCATTCACATGACGGAGGATCATTTGGCCCTGCTTGGCCACCATGCCCTTCTGCAGAAGAAGAAAGACACGGAGACCGGCAGAAGAGACGTACTCGAGTTCTTTCAGATCCAGAATAAAAGTAGAAGCGCCTTCCTGAAGCGGAAGCAGTTTCTCTTCGCATTCCGGTGCGCTGGCACTGTCAAGTCTCCCGGACAGTTCTACCGTCACGACACCGTCTTCTGCTTTGTTTCTGATTTCCATAAGTCTCTTCCTCCTGCGTTCCTATTCTTTTATTATACAGAGAAATACTTTACACTCAAAGAAAAAGTGGTTCTCTAAAATCTATGGTGGGACACTTTAAAGGTTCCCACCTTTTATTTAAGAGTTTTTCTGTGCCCGGACAGTTAAGAAAAAGAGCTCTCCCGTATACTGATTATGTCGAAAAAAGTAAAGGAGAACTCAAATGGAT
>JAFOMB010000087.1 GCA_017419065.1 Erysipelotrichaceae bacterium
CCCTTCGGGAACCTTTTCGCCATCTCTGTAAAGAGGGCTTTGACCTGTTCCTTCCGGAAGTAGTAGAAGACACCTGCCGCAAAGAAGACGGCTCCTTTGGATCCATCGACTCTGTCCATCCAGGAAAAGTCATTGAGATCGCAGGCGATGTTTTCTTCTCTCTTTGAGGAAGGAAGCAGTTTCTCCCTCATCTCGATGACACCGGGAAAGTCGAAGTTGTAGCCATGGCAGAGGCCGTTGTCCACCTTCTGAAAGGTCGTATCGAGACCGCAGCCGAGGTTGACGACAGCCGCTTGTGGATATTCTTTCAGATATTCCGATACTTCATAAGCCAGGTCGTATTGTCTCTGGGCCACTTCGATGCAGCCGAAAAGACCGATGATGTTGTCCATCTTCTTTCCCTTCTCCTTGAAGTCGAAGTCGATCATGTCGACCAGTCTTTCGCTTTCCTTGTCATAGAAGAGTTCGGGAAAGCGTTCAGAACAGAGTTTTCTGCCGTAGAGCGGGATGACCAGGGTCTCCTGGACCGTGTTCTTTTCAATGCGGTATTTTTCCATAGATAATCCTCATTTGTTAGTTTATATTAACTAACATTTATTATACGCCTGCTCAGCTCTTTTGAAGAGTCTTTCCCGGTGTTTTATACTGTTATAGGAGGAAGAACTATGTCCTGTCCTGTTACGATCATCTTTATCCTCATTTCCATCGTTCTCTATATCCTCACGGAAGCGGAAGCCCGGAGAGATCCGGACCGTCCTCTGTTTAATGGGCTGTTGTTGATGCCGATGATGGTGAAAAGAGGACAGTGGTACCGTCTGTTCACATCAGCCTTTCTTCATGGCTCTATCCAGCACATCGCCATGAATATGATCGCCCTATACAATCTGGGTTCATTCTTAGAACCATACCTCGGTTCTGTTCGATATCTCATCGCCTTACTGGGATCTATACTCGGAGGTTCTCTCTTCATCACGCTCCGGGAAGATCCGAGAAGCCGTACTGTCGGGATGTCCGGAGGCATCTACGGCATCATGATGGTCTACTTCCTGGTCCTCTTCAAACACGGGCTCTTCAGGGTCGATTCCGTGCGCATGTCTATCCTCAGAACCGTCGGGATCAACCTGCTGATCTCCTTCATGCCGGGTGTCTCGTTGAGCGGACACGCCGGAGGAAGTGCTGCCGGGATCCTCATCGGTTTCCTGCTCCTTTACGTTCTCTGACACCGCAAGGTGTTTTTTGTACCGTCTGTTTCTTGACTATCCCATTCAGGAAGAGAAGAATAGTCTCATAAAACCAATAGAGGTAGCGGCGCAGAAGAGTAAGGATCAGAGCCGGCAGGCAGTGAAGATCCCCAAAGGCAATCGCCGCCGAACGGGAGTTTCCGGCAGGAACTCACCGTGGGGGCAGAGTCAACAGCTCTGTCACTCCTTCGTTATTCGAAGAGGCGCTATTATCTATGACTTTCCAAAGACCGTAGGTATAGCACATACGGTTTTATTTTAGGAGGTCATATGAGACAGAAAAACATCATCATCTCCCTGCTGCTGGCTCTTTTTCTTGTCGCCGGCTGTTCTTCGAACGTTCCTTCCGAAACACCATCCAACGTACTCAGAGTCGGGATGGAATGCGACTATGCGCCGTTCAACTGGTCTACGACAGAGCCGGGCGAATTCACGAAACCAATCAATGATGTCGACTATGCGGACGGCTATGATGTCGTCATCGCCTCTTTGATCGCAGAAGATCTCGGGATGGACGTACAGATCGTCAAGCTCGACTGGGACAATCTGATCCTCTCTTTACAGAACGACCAGATCGACCTCATCATCGCCGGCATGACCGATACAAAAGAGAGGAGACAGGAAGTCTCCTTCACGACACCGTACTATATCTCTGAAGAAGTGGTCATCGTAAAGAAGGACTCCGATCTCTCTTCCATCACTTCGATCAGCGAACTCTCCGGAAGGAATGTCATCGGTCAGCTCAATACGATCTATGATGACATCATCGATCAGATCGAAGGCGTCAATCACCTGCCGGGAAGTGATGGCTTCGGGGCAGCCATACAGGCCCTCAAATCCGGGGCAGCCGATGCGGTCACTTCAGAACTGCCGGTGGCGATCGGTGTCTGCAGCGCCAATCCGGAGCTGACCTATGTCCGTTTTGAAAGCGGCCTCGGCTTCAGCGATGAAAACGGGGACGCGACTGTCTCCATAGCTGTCAAAAAGGAAAATACCGAACTGCTGAGCAGTGTCCAGGCTTCCCTCGACAGGATCAGTGAAGAAGACCGTCAGGCCTATATGACCGCCGCGACAGAAAGACAGCCGGCCGGAGAATAGGATGTTTCTGGCCAATGTATTTGACCTGCTGAGACGCTATTCCTCCAGTCTTCTCTTAGGCGTCAGGACGACGCTGACTGTCGCTTTGACCGGGACTTTTTTCGGTCTGGGGATAGGAATGATCATCGGCGGAGGAAGGGCTGCGAAACCGGACAGGAATGCTTCTTTTTCCTTTCGCCTGTTCAAGCGTTTATTCGATATCCTCAGCGGGATCTACATCACCCTCTTCCGGGGGACACCGATGATGGTCCAGGCTGCTTTCATCTATTACGCCTTCCTGAACATCTTCCACTGGACATCTCTTACAGCCTCGATCGTCGTCATATCGATCAATACCGGTGCCTACATGTCAGAGATCATCCGGGCCGGTATCCAGGCAGTCGATCCGGGACAGGGCGAGGCAGCCAGATCCCTGGGTTTTTCCAATGCACAGGCCATGAAGGACATCATCCTGCCCCAGGCAGTCCGGAATGTCTTCCCTACCATCGGCAATGAGTTTATTGTCAATATCAAGGACTCCTCTGTCCTCATGATCATCTCGATCACCGAACTGATGTTCCAGTCGAAGTCCATAGCCGGATCGACTTTCCGTTTCACAGAAGTTTACTTCATCGAAGCGATGATCTATCTCCTTCTCACCTGCATCGCTTCCTTCCTGCTGAATCTATTGGAGAAGAGACTGAATCAGACGGTGACATCCCTCCCGCAGAGCGACAGTGACCCTAAGTCTCTCTTCATAGGGAAAGGAGGACAGTAATGGCGATCCTGACACTGAAGAATATCCGCAAGAGCTTTGAAGGACTTGAAGTCCTCAAAGGCGTTGACCTCTGCGTGGAAGAGGGAGAAGTCGTCTGTCTCATCGGCCGGTCCGGTTCCGGGAAATCGACGCTGCTTCGCTGCATCAACCTGCTGGAGATACCGGATGAAGGAAGCATAGAAGTCTTCGGAGAAAACGTCCTGAAGATGAAAGATATCAACAGTTACCGTGCCAGAGTCGGGATGTGCTTTCAGCAGTTCAATCTCTTCAACAACCTCTCCGTACTGGATAACTGTGTCCTCCCGCAGGTCCGTATACTCAAAAGAAAAAGAGAAGAGGCTGTAGACCGGGCCCTCTTCTACCTGGAAAAAGTCGGGATGAAAGGTTTTGCCTCTGCAGATCCGAGAACCCTCTCCGGCGGACAGAAACAGCGTTCCGCCATTGCGAGATCTCTCTGTATGGACCCGAAGATCATCCTCTTCGATGAACCGACATCCGCCCTGGATCCCGAGATGGTCAAGGAAGTCCTGGATATCATGAAACAGATCGCTAAGGAAGGAATGACGATGGTCATCGTCACCCATGAGATGAACTTCGCCAGAGACGTTTCCAACCGCGTCATCTTCATGGAAGAAGGAATCATCGAGGAAGAAGGAAGACCCGAGATCATCTTCACAGATCCGAGAAGCGAAAAGACCAGACAGTTCCTGAAAGCTGTTCTGGAACGTTAAAAGAAAGAGTCCGGTCATTGACCGGGCTCTCTATCGTCTTGCGTGTAAGAACTGATCGATCACCCTTCCGGCGTGTATCCTCAGTTCTTTTTCTTTTATATTTCCCTTCCTGACTTTACTTTGAATCAGGAGTGACAGTGAGGTCGCCGATCTTTCCCTTATATTCCGTAAAGGCAGACCAGAAGCGTCCCTCTTCTGTTTCAAGATAGCCTCTCACCCGGAACTGATAGGTCTTTGCCTTGTCGAGACCGGTGATGAGGGCATATGGATAGACGCTTTCCTGAGACAGCCAGTTTTCGCCGTCTTCACTGTAACGCACTTCAAAGCCGTTCAGACTTCCCAGATCGGCATTGACACTGACAGAACTGTTGGACATCCAGGAGATCGAGGAGACCGTGATACTGCGGACTCTGGTGATCTTCTTTTCTTCATAGGAGGACTCTTCCCCTTCTACCACGGCTTTGACCGCATAGTGGAAGCTGTGCCCGAAGGCTGCCGATGTCTCTTCATCGCAATAGCGGAAATACAGTCCATGGTCGCTGAGATCTTCTGTCTTGACTCGGGCGATCTCTTCAAAGCCTCTTCCGCTGTCCCGGAGTATGACATACTCTTCGATCCCGGTGATCTTCTTGAAGAGGATCTCGGTTCCCTTTTCCGAATTGGCTAAAGACGTGATGACAGGAGCGATGCGGGAGAGAGCTTCCTCTCTCTGCTTCTTCGCCTTCTCCATCCTCTCATTCAGGCCGTCGCGGTAGGTGTTGAAGTCTTCGAGGTACTCTTCCGCGGTATACAGCTTCGCGTCAGGGAAGTTGGCAGCCGTTCCGAAGACCTGGCCATGGGTCGCCCCATAGACGGTCCCTCTGGTCGTCATCCCGAAACCGGTGGAGATACGGGCGGAATACATGCCTCCCGGATTGATGAGGTTCTCGAAGTGGGCGACATCCCATCCCCGGACACCGCTCAGCCAGCTGGCCTTCTCTTCGTTATACCAGACACTGAACGGATCGCTGTAGCCCCAGGCGAGGTTCTCAGTCACCCCATACATGCGGGAGTGCGCCATGATCCTGGCCGAATTGGTCGTCTGGATCTGGGAGACTGCCATCAGCTCATCGCTGATCATCAGCGGATAGGTCTCGCCATAGCCGTCATTGGCTCTGATCGCATTGCCTTCCTGGATGAACAGGATGGCCGTATACATATTGTCTAACGATGTCGCATCCCCTTTGACACCCAGTTCGATATCTCCCCAGGAGTCATAGGCCTGATTCTCCAGACGCTCTTCTATGATCGCGGCAGCCGGAGAGTCCGGGTCATGCCAGAGGAAGAAGCCCAGAGAGCCCTTGGCGATCTCTTCTTCCACTTCCCGGATCTCTTCTTCGGCCTCCAGGAACAGCCGGATATATTCGTCATTACGGTCTTCTTCTGCGAAAGCAGGCCTGTTATAGACTGTCAGAAACAGGATGAGTACCAGAAGGACCGTCATGAACTTTTTCAGTTGATTCATGTTTTATCCCTTCTTTTCTTGAAAGTACACCTATCTATGTTACAGAGAATGAAAGAAAATGTCAAAAAAGGCACAGTTCCGAGACTGTGCCTTTCCGTGCTCATGATAGAGATCTTTCCTATTGCGCCGGGACGAAATACATGGTACCGCTGGCATCTGTCAGCCTGAACTGAGACTTGTCGTACTCAAAGGTATAGGTATTCGTACCGTCTGATAAGGTCATCTTTTCAAGGTCATAGGTGAGGTCTACGACTTCCCCGAAGACATCGAGTTTGGCAGTCCCGTCCTTACTCACACTGAGTGTGACTTCCATACCGAGATCCTGCAGGCTTTTGATATCTTCCTCTGTCGCAGAGCTGTCTCCCGCATCGATCTTCACCAGGCGGTATTCCCCGCTGATATCCGGTTTCTTCCCGCATCCGAAGAGGGAGAAGACGATCAGGATGGCCAGGAGCACTTTGATGGTTTTCTTCATTTTACCGGTCCTTTCAAAGGTCTATATATATTATACTTTATCCTTATTTGATACCGTAGAGTTTCCTGTACTTCTTCTTGAGGTAGCGGACGAAGTAACGTGCGTCGAAACGCTTGCCCATGTAGTGTTCCAGGATGGTCTGGTAGTCATAGAGAGCACCGTCGTGCTGGATGTTCTTACGCAGGTATTCCTTGACCTTGGCGAACTGTCCCTTCTCCAGTAAGGCATCGAGATCGATGTCCTCTTCCATCCTGGAGAGGATCTGGGCACCGATGGCGGAACCTAAGGCATAGGTCGGGAAGTAGCCGAAGGAGCCGTCTGACCAGTGGGTATCCTGCAGGATGCCGTCGGTATCGTTCGGGACTTTCACACCTAAATATTCTTCATACATCTTCTTCCAGGTCTCATTGAGGCCGTCTGTGGAGATCTTTCCGGAGAAGACACCGCGTTCTATCTCATAGCGCACCAGGATGTGGAGCGGATAGGTCAGCTCGTCGGCTTCTGTTCTGATCAGAGACGGACGGGAGACGTTGATGGCCTTCACGAAGTCATCGAGAGAGACGCTCCCGAGATTCTCCGGGAAGAGTTTCTGAAGTTTCGGATAGAGCCTGACCCAGAAGCTCTTTCTTCTTCCCAGGTAGTTCTCAAAGAAACGGGACTGGCTTTCATGCATGCCCGAAGAGATGTCCCGGGCGATCGAAGTGCCTTCGTATTTCCGGTCTACCTGATGTTCATAGGTCGCGTGTCCGCACTCGTGGATCGTCGAGAAGATGGCAGAGGCGACATTGTGTTCATCATAGGCTGTCGTGATACGGACA
>JAFOMB010000006.1 GCA_017419065.1 Erysipelotrichaceae bacterium
AATGAGATCATTGTCATCCCGAAGAAGAAAGAGAAGAAGGGGATCTCCCTCAATTCTGCAGGTCTTGAAGAGCTGATGAGTTTACCGGGGATCGGAGAAGCGATCGGAAAGAGGATCCTCTCCTACAGAGAGATTCACGGAGGTTTCCGGAGTCTGGAAGAGATCATGGAAGTAAAGGGGATAGGGGAAAAGAAGTATGAAAGCATCCTTCCGTATCTCACTCTTTAAGATCACCCTGGTCTTCTTTCTCTGCCTGATCGGAAAACACGTCTTCTTCTTTATCGCAGGTTTTCTATATCTCTGGTTTGACAGAAAGGAGAACATCGTCGTCCTCCTGTTGTTCTTCTTACTGCTGTGTCTTTGCCGGAGCATCCCTAAAGACCCCTTATCCTGCGGCATCATCGACTATCCGGTAAAGGACGGCTATCTCGTTGATAAGGGATTATACAAGGTCATCCTCTACAGCGAAGATGATCTTCATCCCGGGGATATCCTTTACTTTAAAGACAAGGGAGAACCCTTTGACGACTATCATCTCTCCCAGCTCGTCCTCTATCATCAGGAGAGCTATGAATTAATATCTTCTTTTCCTTTGAGACAGATGATCTATGAGAAGGTACTGTCTTTTCAAGAAGAGACGGTCTCCCTGATGAAATGGTTTTTCTATCATCTCCGGGATGGAAACAGCACGCTGGAAGATGTCTTTTTCTTTGCGTCGTATATCTTCCTTTCCAAACTGATCCGGAAGAACAGGATCCCGGGAAGTATATGTCTAATTATCCATGTCCTGCTTTTCTGCGGACATTGCCGCTACAGCATCCTCTTTCTGGATCTGATTCTCTCTTTTCTGCCTCTCGAAAAGAAAGAGATCCCGCTTCTGGAATCGGTGATCCTCTATTGTCTTTACCCTTCCTTATCCGGCAACACCGGCATCCTTCTGAATCTTCTTCTCCGCTTTCTCATCCACGTCGATCTCTCCCTGAATCAAAGGGAGATGATGATCATCCTGCAGTCGCTGTTTTTCCATAAGGTCTCCTTGACCGGCCTGTATTTCTTCAATGTGATGCGGCGCATCTATGTCTTCTTTCTGATCGCTCTCTATGCGGTACTGGTATTCCGTTTCCCGGAAGGGGCTGTCCTTTATCTCTGGCACCTCTTTCAGGCGATTTCAGGCCTTCTGGCGCGTTTTTCCATCAAAGGCAGCTATACAGCCGTCTCACTTCTTTTCTTCTTCCTGATACGTCATCTCGACGTTTCAAAGAAGATTCCTATGACAGTCATCCTCCTGCTTCTCCTGTTTCCGCCATTCCATCATCCGCTTTGCGAGATCGCCTTTCTCGATGTCGGTCAGGGAGATGCCATCCTGTTCCGCTCTTTCCTAGGGATGGAAAACATCCTCATCGATACCGGTTCACCCTTCAACTACTACGATCTCAGGGAGGAACTCGATAAAAGGGGCATCTATACGATCCATCATCTCATCATCACCCATGACGATGCCGACCACAACGGCAACCTCATCTCTCTCCAGAAAGACTACCGTGTTCTCGACGTCGTAGAAGAGGGGAGGGATATCGAGGGGCACTTCCTACTGACTTATCTTTCCTGCGGAAGTCATGAAAACGACAATGACAATTCCCTTGTCTACTATACGAAGATGAATGAGACATCTTTCCTCTTTACCGGAGATATCTCGAAGAGCGTAGAGAGGGAGCTCATCGACCGCTATGGCGATCTCTCTGTCGATGTCCTGAAGGCATCGCATCACGGCTCCTGCACCGGAAGCTCCGATTACTTCATATCCAGGATCCTCCCTAAAGATGCTATCATCTCGACAAACGGACGATACGGCCACCCCCACAGAAGCACCGTGAGGACATTAGAGAAATACGGTGTCCGCATCCTCTCCACAAAGGGCAGCGGAACGATCCGTTATCTCTTTCTCCGGGGAATCTCTTTTAATCTCGAAGAGAGGGAATGGTATAATATCTTCATATGATCTACATCATCAAGGGACAGGATGCCTATCTGATAAGAGAAAAGGTAAAGGAGATCGATAACGGCCGGAGCGACGTCATACGCTATGACGGCTCCGCCAAGACATTTTCCATTGAGGAGATGCTGGAAAGCTGTCTGATGCCGTCTCTTTTTTCTTCTACCAGCATCGTAGAAGTAAAGGATCCTTTCTTCTTTATCCGCAAAGAGGAAACACCTGCCATCAGGAGACTTCTGGACTACTGCGCCCATCCGGTCTATGAATGCGATCTGCTGCTCTACACCCTGGATGAGCGTTTCAATGAACGTCTTAAGACCTATAAAGATATCACGAAGAATGCCCAGGTCTTCTCTTTGAACGGCTACGATAAGAACGCCTTCCCGGACTATGCCCGGAGAGAAGTTTCCAAGAGGGGACTGCATTTAAAAAGAGAGTCTTTTGACGCGCTTCTGGAAGCGGTCAGACTGGATACCGGACTCTTCCAGCAGTCGCTCGACGTCCTGTGTCTCTATCCGGGAGAGCTAACCAGAGAAGCCGTAGAGGCCCTGGTTACCGAAAGCGATGATCTTGACTCCTTTCAGCTGATCAACGCCATCACCGATAAGAACCTGTCTCTGGCCATCTACAACGAACGCAAGATCCTGAATACCAGCAATTCTATCCTGCCGTTGATATCCTTACTGGCAGGGCAGCTTCGCTATCTCTACTTCATCGGCTATCTCTCTTCCAAGGGCAATTCCCTGAATGACATCATCGAGATGACTCATCATCACCAATACCGGGTCTCCAATGCCCTCAAGACCTTACGGAGACTCTCCATGAAGGAGATCATGTCCTTACTGAAGAAACTGAATGACCTCGATATCCGGATCAAGAGCGATTCCTCGATCCCGGAAAAAGAGCGTTTTGAACTCTTTCTCGTAGAACTGGTGAACGCATGAACAAAGCAGAACTCTTAGCACCGGCCGGTTCCTTTGAAGCCTTTAAAGCCGCGGTAGACAACGGCGCCGATGCCGTCTATCTTGGCGGCAAGAACTTCTCCGCGAGAGCCTTTGCGGGGAATTTTGACGAGGAAGAGATCATTGAAGCTGTCCGCTATGCGCATCTTAGAAATGTGAAGATCTACATCACCCTGAATACGCTTCTCACAGAAGAGGAGATGGAAGGGGCTTTGAAGGCGGCAGACTTCTACTATCATCATGATGTCGATGCCCTGATCATCCAGGATCTGGGCCTTTTCTTTGAGCTGAAGAGACGATATCCGGACTTCGACCTCTGCGCTTCTACCCAGATGCACATCCACAATCTTGAAGGCGTAAAGACAGTAAAGAAACTCGGATTCCACAGAGCTGTCATCGCCAGGGAATCGGATCTCTCCTTCATACAGGAAGCCTGCCGGCAGGGGATAGAGATCGAATGTTTCGTCCACGGGGCGATCTGCGTCTCCTACAGCGGTCAGTGTCTGCTGTCCTCGGAAAGCCGTCACCGTTCCGCTAATAAAGGCGCCTGTGCCCAGTGCTGCCGTCTCCGCTATGAGCTCTTCGACAGGACGGAAGGGAAGAAAGTGAAGACAGATACCGATTATCTCCTTTCTCCGAAGGACCTCTTCTATCTGGAAGATATCCCGAAGCTCATCGACGCCGGTGTCGCTTCCTTCAAGATCGAAGGACGCATGAAATCCCCGGCTTATGTGGCTTATGTGACCGGAATGTATAGAAAGGCCATTGATGCCTACTATAATAAACAACCGTTTACTTTATCAAAACAGGAAGAGAGAAATCTCAAAGTCCTCTTCAACAGGGGCTTTTCCAATGCTTATCTCCTTAACGGGAAGGATCCTCTCTTCGGACAGAAGAAACCGAACCATCTTGGTATCCCGATCGGCGAAGTCGTCTACCGGAAAGACAAGTATCTCGGAATAAAGCTGAAGGAAGACCTCCATCAGTTCGACGGGATACGTCTCAGCGACGGCGACAGGGAAGAGGG
>JAFOMB010000001.1 GCA_017419065.1 Erysipelotrichaceae bacterium
ATCGTGACCTCCAATGATACGAGAAAGGACTATATCGCGGACAGAGTCTCTGAAAGGTGTAAGGAAGGAGATACCGTCGGCGTCTACCGTCTGACCATGAAGGCTGCCTCCGACAACTTCCGGCAGTCTTCTATCCAGGGTGTCATGGAGAGACTGCAGAGAAAAGGAATCTCTTTGGTCATCTATGAACCGACATTGAAGAAAGATTCTTTTGAAGGCTATGAAGTCATCAGCGATCTCGATACTTTCAAGAAGAGATGTGCTCTGATCATTGCGAACCGCTATGATCCTGTACTGGATGATGTGAAGGAGAAGGTCTATACCAGAGATCTGTTCTATAAGGACTAAGAGAGGAGACTCTCTTTTTCTTTTAGACTGAAACAGAAGACGGTATTGAAGTTCCAGCCCTGTATCTAAAAGAAAGCGAAACATAAAGAGACATATAAAAGTTAGTCGACATATTCCTCGTTTTTTACAGGTTTGCTTATAATTCATTGATATAATATACATGTATTATAGGAAGGGAAAATCAAGTATGGACAATTCTAAAACCTTCCAGAAGCTGATAACGTTGATATTGTCATTGCTTCTGGTTTTCAACACCTTAGGCGTCCGTCCGGTATCTGCAGAAGAGCCTTCTCTGCACACCGATCATGAAACACCGGATGGACAGTATCCTGGCGGTCATTATGACTGCAATGATCCTATCATTGTCACAGCAACCGGCGGCGAGTGGGTCGCTGTGTATAAGAAGGGCGAAGATCCGACTACTAAAAAGTCCGATTACTTCTATAGTTTTGATGTAGACGGACAGGCTCACAACCTGTATAACGAAGCCGGAAAAGGCACCAGAAACTTCGTTGCAACTACCGGTACGCCATTCGATCTGGAAATCATGCTGTTTGCGACAAAGGGTGATTATTCCAGCAGAATCACTTCGCTGGTAGTACATATCGACACGGTCGCCACTGATTACGTCAGTACACTGGAAGTTCCGGAAACAGTAGAATCCGGTGCCGTAGTTCCGGTCACTTCGGCCAGCACCAGAATGGATGCGAATGTCGCAATTTATAAAGGAACTTTTGAACTGACTGATTCCTTTGGTGATAATTACGTAGAGAAGTATTATCAGGCTTACGTCGAAAATAAAGGAAAAGATGTCGAGGGACTGGAAGACGGCGAATATACAGCTGTTCTTTCTTACAACAGCGGCTCTGCAAGCAAACCAAAATGGACAGCAGAAGTGGTTAAGCATTTCACAGTCGGAAATCCTGTTGTAGATACGACTATTACCACAGATAAGAATACCTATGATCCGAATGAACCGATCATCGTAACGACTGAAGAAGGAAAATGGGTTAGAGTATACAGATCCGATGAGGATCCAATAGTTAAGAAAGAGGCATTCTATTACTCTTTTGAAGTTGATGGAGAATCTCACAATATCTATAACGGCATCAAGGGAGATAGAGGTTCCTCCTTCTTCTCTTCGCTTCCGCAGGGAGGCCAGTACTTTGCGGCATTATTCTCTGACGATACTTACGATACAGAAATCGCAAGAGTTAACTTCGCAGTCCGACACCCCGCATCAGCTGATTATTACAATTCCATCAGTGTAGATCCAGCGGAATATGAAGTGGGTGACCGTGTTTATGTCGCTGCCTCCTGTAACTCTCATAAGGCCCATGTAGGTATATTAGAGGGTCATCATGAACTGACAGCGCCAACTGTTTTCGATGGCCTCGAAGAAATAAGAACCTACTTCCTCTGTTACATCAATAACGAAGGAACTTATATCGAAGATCTGCCGGCAGGACAGTATACGGCCGTCATGTTCGGAAGTGAAACTCAGAAGAATGCCATAAACGTTGCATACTTTGAAGTCAAGGAAAAAGCGCTTATCACTACTGATAAGGATGCTTATGAGATCGGAGAACCTGTCATGGTCAAGGCAAACACCGGGGATTATCCGGGTGCCTGGGTCTCTCTGCTGAAAGAAAATGATGCCAATGACGCGAAATCGTTCTTCTGGTATTATTCCAATGGTTCAGAAGTAAATATCTTTGATCAGGAATGCAACAGCAGAGATGGTGTGACCGGTGCAGATACCTTACCGGCTGGCAAGTATAAAGTTGCGATCATCACAACGGATTATCAGATCCCGGCTTATAAGTCGTTTACTTATGGCGATACAAGCACTCCTACCACAGCTCCGATTACGACAGATAAGGAGGCCTATGAATTAGGTGAAGAGATCCTTGTTACCGTTCCTGATTATACTAAGTATTCAAGTCCATGGGTCGATGTTGTCTATGTCAACGATGCAGAAGAAGGTCAGTATACCCGTGTTGGCTGGTATTATGTGACAAATGATGAAACGGCAACCGGTTTTGATGTCAGCAAATTCAGAGACGGATACGATGAGTTTGATGCTGAAATCAAGCTCCCTGGAACATATCAGGTATGGCTGTATGATACTGGCTATATCGAACTGGCAGAGTTCACGGTCACATCGGATGTGACATACAGTATCACGAAAAACAAAGAAGAATACGTTGCACCATATAAGTTTGATGAACCGGTTCTGATCTCCGCGACGAGCCCTTGGCCGGAAGAGACCTATCTCAGATTATGCGATTATGCACCGGCTGATCCATACGGCTATGACAATGGATACTATGTTGAATTAAAGCTGTCTGATGTGGAGACACCTGTTGATATCGTACGGGCAGCCGTAGCTGCCGGAAAGACACCGGAAGCCGGAAAGAAATACAGAGTATATCTCCAGGTTCCGATGTATGATTACGATGCCAGCAGAGCCTCCGGCAAGCAGAGTGCTAACCAAAGTTGGTTCGATCAGCAGAGATTCGAACTGACTCCGACATACTTCGAAGACAACGATCATATCGACTGGGTCCTCGATCACGAGAACCTGACCGGTACAGCTACATTCCATCGTACAGATACGAATGCAGCATCTGACCCATATACCGTAGACAGCGTTACTGTGGAAAGAACACTGGAACCGACTTGTACAGAAGCCGGAACAGACAAGTACACGGCAACATTGACATTCACGGAAGAAAACGCTCTTCCGACACTCCACGATACAATGTCCTTCACCCACTCTGAAAATGCAGAAGTAGCGGCATTGGGTCACGCATGGGGTACCTGGGAAGTCGTCACACCGGCAACAGATACGGAACCTGGTGTTGAAAAACATGTATGTACAAGATGCGGCGAAGAAGAGACCAGAGAGATCCCGGTCGTTCACGATCATGTCTTAGTACATCACGAAGCAAAAGACGCAACCTGTGAAGAAGCAGGAAACACAGAGTACTGGGAATGCAGCCTGTGCGGCAAGTACTTCTCTGATGCGGAAGGTACTCACGAGATCGATGACAAGACAACAGTTGTCGTTGCGGCATTAGGCCATGACTGGAGTGCATGGACATTCGATGCAGAAAATCACAAGCACAGCAGAACATGTTCTCATGACGCAAGCCATGTCGAAACAGAAGACTGCACACCGGGTGAAGCCTTCTATGAAGATGGTAAGCTGATGCACAAGTGCACTGTATGTGAAGGTGAATGGGTCGAAAAGGTCGTTCTCTCTACTGACAAGAAAGAATATGATCTGTGGGAACAGATCATGGTCACGGTAAACGGCGAATTCGGTCCGAAAGACTGGGTCGGTATCTACAAGAAGGGCGATCACTACGGTGATTCCAATCCGAAGAGCCCGCATTATGATGCAGAAGCTGTCAAGTCCATCTTCTGGTACTACATCAGCGAAGAGCCGAATCCGACAGATATCTTAAGAACCAGAAATGAAAACGAGAGAGAAGCTGATTACGGTCCGGGTGAGTTCACGATCTACTTATTCGCGAATGGTGCCTATGAACTGATCACCTCTGTCGATGTCACTGTTACAGAAGAGAGCGTTGAGATCGGTGACTATGTCATGAAACTCAACGGCGAAGTCCAGACGAATGGTCAGCACACAGATCTGACAGTCGGCGATGAAGCCAAAGTCAATATCACTGTTGATGGACAGACAGGCACATCCTGGGTCGGTTTATACAACACGTTTGTCGGACTTGATCAGGACTTCACACAGTTCACATCTACTGACTGGTACTGGGTCAGAAACCACAACGGTGAAGATTACAGCTTCCCGGAACTGGATACTTCTGTTCCGGGTGAATACACTGTCGTTCTCTTCGGAAACGGAGGACACGATGATGCCAGAATGGCCTTCACCTTCAAGATCTCCAAGAAGATCAAGGAAGAAGTAGTTACACAGGAACCGACATGTACGAGACCTGGTAACAAGAAAGTCACTTATGATGACGGCACCTTCGAAAATATCGTCATCCCGGCTTTAGGCCATGACTACCAGTTTGATTCCTGGATCTGGGAAGAAGACTTCTCTGCAGCGAAAGCACACTTCGTATGTACACGTGATGAAAAACATACCGAAGATGTCAATGCGGAAGTTACTTCCGAAACGGGTGAAGATAAGATCGTCTATACCGCAAAAGCTGTCTTTGAAGGCAAGGATTACACCGATGTCAAAGAAGCTCCTATTCCGGAACCTGTCAAGAATGAACTGATCAGACTCTCCGGAACCAACCGCTACCGTACAGCCATGCTGGCAGCGGAAGAGTTAAAGGCAGCCTTAGGTGTAGACAAGTTCGATAATGCCGTCCTGGCTACCGGTGTCAACTTCGCCGATGCCTTAGGCGGCGGCTACCTGGCTGCGAAGAAGAGCGCTCCTATCTTATTAACCAATGATAAGAATGCGGCAGATGTCAATGCCTATATCAATGAAAACCTCAAGGAAGGCGGAACCGTCTACGTCTTAGGTGGAACAGGCGCTGTCTCCGAAGAAGCTCTCAAGGGTATCAGCGGAAAGATCGTAAGACTCTCCGGTAAGACAAGGTATGACACCAACCTGGCTATCCTCAATGAAGCAGGTGTATCTAATGAAGAGATCCTGATCGCTTCCGGTGAAAACTTCGCCGATGCCCTGGCGGCTTCTGCTTCCGGTAGACCGATGTTACTCGTCAATACGAAGAAGAACGTACTGACAGATGCCCAGAAGGCCTTCTTATCCGAACACGCTTCCAATACTCTCTACATCCTGGGCGGAACAGGTGCTGTCTCCGCAGATATCGAAACAGCCCTGAAGGAATACTCCGTTCCGGAAAGAGTCAAGGGTGCTTCGAGATACGAGACTTCCGTAGAAATAGCCAAGAAGTTCTTCCCGGAGGCAGACAAGGCACTTGTTGCCTTCTCCGACAAGTTCCCGGACGGCTTATGTGCAGGCCCTCTGGCCTATGCCTTGAAGTCTCCTATCCTTCTCACCAAGGAAGGAAAGGAAGCTTCTCTGACAGCCTACTGTACAGAATCCAATATCCATTCCGGCTATATCGTAGGCGGAGAAGCCGCTATCCCGGATATCACCGCTCTTACTGTCTTCTCCTTACCTTCTGATACAGAGATCACTGTGAAGAAGTAAGGGGAAACCTATTATCATCACAAAAGACAGGACTCATTGAGTTCTGTCTTTTTTATTCGATGTTTTTCCATATGCGGAAATCATGCGATAATGTTTTATGTAAAACTGTTGTCTCCTGGTTTCCACATCAGAGCAGCACTTCAAAGGAGTCTTCTATGAATAAGATAATACGATCTGTTTTCACGATACTGTTGAGCGTATTGATGGTCCTTTCGTCAAATGCCTATTTGGCGTATGCAGCCGAGAATATCGAAGGAAGTATCAGCGTTACAGCAGATGACAGCTACGGAGACAAAGAACTGGAATTTGGGAATATTACAGCCATAGGCGGAGACGCGCTGAAAATGTCTGTCAAAGACGGAAAGACAGCGAAGATCACCGCAAAAAGCATCAATTCTGATCGTAACGGGATCTTTTCAGATGAACTAACCGGTATCGGAAGCAAAGCCATCCTTGAGATCGACGGCGATATCAAAGCAGGTATTTCCGCCGTGGAAATGACCGCAGAAGATCACGCAGATCTCCATCTTCATGTTTCGGGAGCTGTTGAATCCGAAGGAGATAACGGAATTTGGGTGCGCGCTTACGATGGCGCGACAGCGGAGATCCTCACGGATTATTATGTCAGAAACAATGGCGTCGGCATAGGGCTCTGGTGTTACAGCGGCAGTTCAGGAGTGCTCAGATCCGGCAGTATCTCCGGTGACCGCGCCGCATTCAGTACCATCGGCATGGATGATGCGACAGTCTCTGCGAATATCGACGGAGATATTGAAACGACCGGGGAGAACTCCATCGGCATATCTGCTGCCTCGCGCAGCGGTTCTTCTGTGACGGTCAGTCAGAAAGGGAATATCCTCTCTTCATGCGACGGCATCGTGGCTAGTTCGGATACCGATTCTTCCCTGCAGGTGAATGTGATCGGAAATATCGAAGGGGCAAGAGAAGGACTGCGCGTAGAGACTTACGGCAAGGATACTTCCTACACCGGGATCAATGCTGATGTCATCATCCACGGAACGGTTTCCGGAGGAACGGTCGGTATTTCCAGAGAAGTTTCTTTCGGCAAATCCGGAACGTATAGGATAACTGTCTGGAAAGTCGTTCCGAACGCAGAAGGTCATGTCGCCATGGAAGGGGATTATGATACGCTCTTCGGGACCAATTCCGTGGAGTACACTTACGACGAAGAGTTTGAAAGATCGATCAACTACATCATGTCTTTCCGTATGAAAGCCGGACAGTATTTCACGCCTGTCGGTAAAAACGGGGCACCTCTGGAAATGATCGGAAATTACTATGTTGCGCACGAAGGAGACTATGTCTCCCTGAGACCGCAGACAGAAGGCGGAGTCATCACGGCTGCCTACAATAACGGTGAACTTCTTGACCGGGATGAGGATGGAAACTTCTACCTCATCGTTCCGAAAGGAGGAGGCGTCTATTTCAGTGCGGATATCGAATATCCTGCAGGTGTGACCTCCGTCTCTCTCGATAAGACTTCACTGACTCTGACAGAAGGAGAAAGTGCAGTCCTGAAAGCGACTGTCCTTCCGGAAAATGCGGCAGATAAGTCTGTTACCTGGTCCTCTTCCGATCCTTCGACCGTCAAAGTCGATGCTTCCGGGAATATCACAGCTCTCAAAGAGGGGAGCACTGTGATCACCGTTACGACAAATGACGGCGGAAAGAAGGCTTCCTGCAATGTGACTGTCACAAAGAAAACACCTGACACTGTCTTCGATCTCACCCGTCTCTCCGGGAAAGACAGATATCTCACTTCTCTCAAGGCAGCTGATGAATTAAAGAGTGTATTAGGTGTAGACAAGTTCGATGCTGTCATATTAGCTACCGGTAAGAACTTCGCGGATGCCTTAGGCGGAGGCTACTTAGCTGCTAAGAAGAGTGCTCCTATCCTACTTACTTCCGATACGAAGTATAAGGATATCAATGCCTATATCAATGAAAACTTAAAGGATGGAGGAACCGTCTATGTCTTAGGAGGAACAGGCGCTGTATCCGATACGGCCTTAGAGGGATTGAAAGTAACTCCTAAGAGACTCTCCGGTAAGACAAGGTATGATACCAACCTGGCTATCCTCAATGAAGCGGGTGTATCTGCAGAAGATATCCTCATCTGTTCAGGAGACAACTTCGCCGATGCCCTGGCAGCGAGTGCTTCCGGAAGACCGATGTTACTGGTCAATACGAAGAAGGATACTCTTACAGACTCTCAGAAAGACTTCCTCTCTTCCCATTCCTCCAACGCCTTCTATATCTTAGGCGGTACAGGAGCTGTCTCTCAGACTTTAGAAGATCAGGTAGCTGTCTACCATACTCCGGAAAGAGTCAAGGGATCCTCCCGTTACCAGACCTCTGTTGAAATAGCGAAGAAGTTCTTCTCTTCTCCTGAGAAAGCTCTCATCGCCTACTCCGATGACTATCCGGACGGCCTCTGTGCAGGACCTTTAGGCTATGCCCTGAAGTCTCCTATCCTGCTTACCAAACCAGGTAAGGAATCTTCCTTGAAGGACTACTGTTCTTCCTACTCCATCACCAATGGATATATCATCGGTGGAGAAGCAAGGATCCCGGATGATTCTGCCAGAGATATCTTCTCGGCTCCAGCAGATACAGTGGTAGTGAAGAAGTAGTCATTCCATTAGATATCGCACTTACACAAAGTCCCATAACGGGGCTTTGTGCCATTAAAGAATTAACTTGAGAACGTTTTAAGTTATACTATTTATGTATTTAAGAAGAGGTGCTTTATGATAAACATTCGAAGATTGAGCATAAAAACACTTTTGACTGCTCTGATCAGCATTCTCCTGATCGTCATGTCTTTTCCAGCTTCTGTCAAAGCTGAAGCCACAATTACTACCAACAAAGATGTCTACGACGAGAATGAGCCGATCATCGTCACAGCCGAAGGCGGAGAGTGGGTAAGGATCTATAAGGCTGATGAAGACCCTGCAGAAAAGAGGGAAAAGTATTACTACTCCTTTGAAGTGAAGGATGAACCTCAAAACATTTATAACGGCATCAAAGGAAACAGAGGATCATCTTCGTTCTATGGCCTCCCTTGGAAAAATGACTTCATCGCCGTTTTATTCGCAGATGAGAATTATGATACGGAAGTCGCGAGAGTGGAGTTCAGTGTTCCGAAACCGTCCAAATTCTATAACTCCATCAGCGTCGATCCTTCAGAATATCTTTATGGAGACCGCATCTTTGTCGCTGCCAGCAGTAATTCAGAGAAACCGCATGTCGGCATCTTCGAGGGACACATTGAATTTGAAAAGACAGCTTTTGCAGATCTTACCGAAGTGAGATCCTTCTTCCCTGTCTATGCGAACAATGAAGGCATGTATATCGAAGATCTGCCGGTAGGACAGTATACGGCTGTCATGTTCGGCGGAGAGACGCAGGGCAATGCGGTGAACCATGCCTATTTCGAGGTTAAGGAAAGAGAAGCCTTCCCGGCGATCAGCACCGAGAAGAGCGAATTCGAGATCGGAGAAGAGATCAGTGTCCTGACCTATTACAGCGGCGAAGATGCCTGGGTAGGTCTCTATGAAAAGGATGCCGTACCGGGAGAAGTGGACCCGATATACTCCTACAGTCTTTCCGGGGAACTCCCTCAGAGAATGAGTCTTACCGAGGGTACGGCTGTCCGTCCGGATGACTTCGTTCCGGGAGAATACAAGATCGTTCTCTTCGGAGACAGCAGTACATCGAATATCGTCTCTTCCGTAGATATCACCGTGAGTCCGGTACAGACTGGTACGATCAAGACAGATAAGACCAAATACAAAGTCAATGAACCGATCATGGTCTCCGCAGAAGGCGGTACCTGGATCGGCATCTATAAGAGCGGAGAGAATCCTTCCACAGTGCAGGAGAAGTATTTCTATAAGATCCCTGCCAGCTCGGAATGGCAGAACATCTACAGCGGTATCCCGGGAGAACGCGGTACTTCCTTTATCGCTTCGATCCCGAAGACATTTAAACTGGAGGTCTTCCTCTTCGGAGACAGCAAATACAGCAAGATCCTTGACAGCGTCACGATCCAGACAGTCTCCACAAAGGAAGAATCTGTCCTGGAAGTCAATGAAGAATTCAAAGAAGATGAAGAAGTCATTATCCACGCTTCCAGCAACGAGAGAGATGCCTGGGTAGGCATCTACTCCGGACAGTACAGTGAAACGGATTCCTTCTCTTCGATCACTCCTGTCGAACAGTTCTATGTCATCCACAAAGACAATGTCGGAGGATCCATCGGGGTCCTTCCTGTCGGCTACTATACAGCCGTTCTCTTCTCGGAAGGGGATCACGTCGTCGACAAGACTGTCCAGTTCAAGGTAAGCGGAAACGAGAAGATCCTTCTCAGTACCAACAGCGATTCCTATAAGGAATCTGACAATATCTATGTCATCACCGACTTCTATAAGGAATGTGCCTGGGTCGGCATGTATGTCAGCGAGGAATGGAACGCTCAGAAGAGTGCTGCCAAGCCTGTCATACGCTACGACCTCCTGCCGGAACAGCCGCAGACTGTCAATATCCTGGATTATGAGATCCTGCGTCCGGATGACTTCGTGAGCGGCGATTATACGGTCGTTCTCTTTGAAGGACCGGAAAGCAGTGAATCTCTGGCAGAAAAGACTATCCATATCCTGCGTCCTGAGACAGTCGTATTGACAGAAGTGGATTGCGAGAACTACGGCTACCTTCGTGTCACGGATACGACAGGAAAGGCCCAGCATGTGATCGTCGATCCATTAGGCCACGACTGGAGTGAATGGACTTTTGACGCGGAAACACGGACACATTCCCGTGTATGCAAGAGGAACAGTGAACATAAAGATACCGAATGGTGCATCTTCGGCGAAGGCGTCGTCGAACAGGAAGCCCTCGCCGGCAAGCCGGGTGTCATCCGCTATACCTGCAAGGAATGCGGTGGCTCCTATACCGAGACGTATGAATTGAAGGAAAAGGAGATCACCCGGGTATCCGGAAAAGACCGCTATCTCACCTCTATGGCCATCGCGAAGCAGCTGAAGACATCAATGGGTGTCGAGAAGTTCGATTCCGTCATCCTGGCTTCCGGTGTGAACTATCCGGATGCTTTATCCGGTGCTTATCTGGCTTATCAGGTCAAGGCACCGATCCTGGTCATCCGTGATAAAGAGGCGCAAACCGTCGCCGGCTTCGTGAAAGAGAACCTGAAGGAAGGCGGTACAGTCTATATCCTGGGAGGAGAAGCGGCTGTTTCCGGAAATGTCGAAGCTCTTTTCAGCGGCTACAACGTCAAGCGCTTATCGGGAAAGACCCGTTATGATACGAACCTGGCGATACTGAACAGCGTCGATATCGGAACAGAAGACATCCTGATCTGTACGGGTAAGGGCTTTGCGGACAGCCTCTCTGCTTCCGCCGTCAAGAGACCTATCCTGTTAGTCAAGGATGAACTGAACGACGCACAGAGAGCTTTCTTAGAGGCTCATAAAGATAACAGATTCTATATCATCGGCGGAGAAGGTGCTGTAAATGCGGCAGTGGCGGAACAGGTCGCTGAGATCCATGAATATAAGCGTATTTCCGGAAAGACCCGTTATGTCACATCCGTACTGATCGCCGAAGAGTTCTTCAAAGATCCATCGACAGTCATCCTGGCTTACGGTCAGAACTTCCCGGATGCCTTGGGAGGCGGCCCTCTGGCCATTGCCGAGAATTCTCCGCTCATCCTGACAAGAGAAAAAGACAGGAATGAAGCAGCGAACTACTGTGATGCCAACGCAATTTCCAGAGGCTTTATCCTGGGCGGAGACGCTCTGATAAATGATGAGACGGCTGACTACATCCTGGCAGATCCTTCGGCAGAAGAAGGCGATAAGACTTACCGCATCAACTACATCCTCAATGACGGTTTCGGCAGTCTGGAGAATCCTACATCCTATAAGACAGGGGATGCCATCACTCTGATCGATCCGGTGAGAAAAGGTTATATTTTTGACGGCTGGTATACTGAAGAACTCCTGTTACGCCGTTTCATGGGATTTACCTCCCGTACCAAGGGCAATCTCAATCTCTATGCGAAGTGGAGAGAAATAGATGAAGCACCGATCGATATCACGGTTACCGGCATGGAAAACATGATCTGGTCCTGGTGGTATACACCGCAGGTCATTTCGACGGAAGACAAGGTCTTCTGGGGCTTTGCGGGGAACGACGGATACGGCGGTGTCGCGCAGTATGATATCGCAACCGGCAAGACCAAGAAGACGCTGTTAAAGAAAGCTCCGACTATCGACGACCACAACGGTGTGGCGATCACGCTCCTGGATGACGGCAGGATCCTCTGCGTCTATGCGGGCGGTCACAACAAGGACAAACTCATCTATGCGCGTATCTCCAACGAGCCGTACGATGTCGAGAACTTCGATACACAGACTATCCTCACCTCTTCCGGCAAGACCTGCTACAGCCAGCTTCTGCATTACAAGGACAAGATCTATCTCTTCTACCGTGTCAACAACAACAACTGGGCGTACCGTGAAACAGAAGATGGTATCGACTGGAGCGATGAAGTGATCCTCGTCACCTCTCCGGAACAGTACTACTGCAAGTTCACGGCTACCACAACTGACGGTCTGCTCCGTGTCACGATGTATACGAACCCGGCAGGATCGGATCCTAGTTTCCGCATGGGCTTCTTCGATCTGGAGAAGAAAGTTCTCCTCAATTCCGATGGGACGACCGTTGTCGGAACAGACAACGTGCCGTATAAGGACTTCCATGTCCTCATCGACAAGCCGGAAACGGGAACACAGCGCCTTCTCGATGTCGCTGTCAGTGATCCGGATAAGCCGAAGATCCTGTATGCCGTCTTCAATGAAAGCAAGACCACTCTCAATAGCAGCTATTATCTATACGATGGCGGAGCGAAGATCCACGTCTGTGAAGGAGGCTATCCGCTCTGGAATCCGAAGTATCAGCTGGGAGCCGCCTTTGTCGGGAATGACAGGATCATCCTGGGAAGAAACGAAAACAATACCGACTACATCGAACTCTATTCGATCGGAAGCGGGGCTGTGACCCTGGAGGAATCCATCTATTCCGAAGAAGTCGTCGATGGTGTACGTAATGCCCGTCCGATCGCGGATATCAACGGAAAAGTCATCCTCTGGCATAGAGGCTACTACAACGAAGAAGTCTATACGGACTTCGATACGAGCGCGAAGATGCACTTCCTGCCATAAGACAGGCTGAAAAGAGAATAGTAAGAATGCGGACGCTGTACAGTGTCCGCATTATACTGATAAGGCCATTTCAGATGTAAGGAAATTCATTATATATACATTAGTTTATTTGGTATCATATAACAGTAAAAAGGAGAGATGTCTCATGAAGAAAAAATGTCTGAGCTTCCTCGTACTCCTTCTCTCGCTGTTCATGCTTGTCGGGGTCTTCCCGGTGAGAATGACAGCAGAAGATAATGAGAATACTGATGTCACAGATGTCAGCACTGAAGTACTGGAAGAAGAACAGCAGGAAGGAGAACCTGCTGAAGAAGTAGAAACCAGCGAGGAAACAGAAGTTTCCGAAGAAGAGATCCCTGTTGTGGAAGAACAGGAAGAAACACCTGAGGAGGAACTGCCGGCAGACGATGAAGAAGTCAGCCGGGTAGAAGGCCCTGCGGAAGGAGTCGAACTTCCGGAGATTCTCGTAGAACAGGAAGAATTGACGTTAGCGTCCTCAGATCCTACCAGAGATATCCCGCAGGGGACATCTGTTTCTGTGAGTGCTTCCAAGGTCACCGTTACCCTCAATCAGGTCGCTCTGGAAGGGACTGTACAGTTATACCGTATGGCGGCCAATGAATACTTTGAAGGCGATCCATATACCGGCATGAGTGAGGAAAAGGGTGTCAAGGGCACTTATTTAGGTACTTATCTGTGCAATCAGCTCAATGAAGTCACCTTCAACCGCTACCGCAATACCGGAGAAGACAACCTCTACTGCAAGTACTACCTCGTCCGTGGCGGTGCGATCTTCGGCGGCCCTTACTATGCGACTTCCGTCGATTCCATGAGGAGTGCCCCGTTATATCCGGCCAAGACCAAGAAGGGCATCATCCATGAGATGAACGAGACTTATGCCTTGATGGAAGAGTTCGGCGGCGCGAATACTGTCGTCAATATGGACCTGGCTTCTCTCATCTACCGCAACGAAGATGACGAGGGAAATCCGGTCGACAACAGTGCCCGTTCCAATGTCATCGCCTTTGAATCCAACGGCGAGATGTTCTACTTCAATGCGGGTTATATCCAGGAAATCGACTCGATCGTTTCCACCTATTCCAAGATGGGTGTCAACGTCACCTTCGTCGTCATCGCCTGGGGAAGAAGCGAAGATTTCACGACCTATCCGCGTTCCCTGGCCTATGTCTCGGAAGTCACCTGGACCTTAGCGTTCAATACTTCCAATGAGAGAGGTCTCAGATACTTTACTGCCTGTATGGAATTCCTGGCAGAGAGATATTCCAGAGGTTCTTCTTTAGGAACAGTCGACAAGTTCATCATCGGCAACGAGATCGACTACACCTATGACTGGTGTCTTTTAGAGCCGTCCAGGTATACAGACGCCAACGGCGTGACACACTACACCAGAGTCGACTTTGACGTCTTCATGGAAGAATACGCCAGAGGTCTCCGTATCGCAGACCTGGCTGTTAAGAAATACAACAGCGAAGCCAGAGTCTACACGACCTTCACCCACAACTGGGCTGATGCGAGATGGGAGACTTATATCGATGAAAACGGACAGCCGTACATCGGCGATACGATCCGTGTCTACAACTCCTACGCGCCGAAGAAGTGCTTAGACTGGCTCAACAGTGTCGATAAGGCAAGAGGCGACTACGACTGGGGCGCTTCCTTCCACCCGTATCCGATCGGCACTTCTTCCAATATCCCGAACTATACCGACCTGCATACTGATGAATATTATTCCAATATCCATTCCACTCATGAAGGCCTGGAAACCGTCAAGAAGGTTACCGGCAACTGGCGTACGACACCGTGGGTCACCTGTGTCAACCTGGAGATCTACCAGCAGTACTTTACACAGGCCGCCAACAGATACAACGGCAAGGAAGTCCGTGACGTCATCCTGACAGAGGCTTCTGTCTGTTCCAGCAATTCTGCCGGACAGTTCTTGCCGGATGCCGTGGAAGCGATCATCTACCACTCCGCGACCAACGAATATGAAAACAAGGTCTCCGGGGAGAGATATCCGGCTTCCTATATGAAGACCCTGCTGCTCTACCGTCAGGCCGCTTCCATCGCTGCCTACTACTATAGGGCTGCTCAGGTCCCGTGCATCAGCGATATTGCCTACTTCCAGCCGCATGACCAGGATGCCGAAGTCACCAACAAGCTCGGCCTTATGGAAGTCGACGGCACGAAGAAGCCGGCTTATGATGTCTGGAAATACGTCGATACCAACCTCTCCTATGCCTATACGAACAAGTACCTGAAGTATCTGAACATGTACTATCCGGAAGGTGAGAAGAAAAACAGCTATTATGAACTCATGGATCTCACGAATTCCGGCTACTGGTCCGGGATCTCGGAAGATACCTTCAATAAGAACGCCCTGGTGAGAACAGTCGAATCCACCGGTGAACAGCGCTCCCTTGTCACGGACAAGCAGAACTACTCTGCCGATGATCCGATTTTTGTCACCGCAACAGGTGAAACAGGCGACATCATCTCTCTGTACAAGAAAGGCGAGAACTATGACGCTGTCGAGCCGATCTTCTCCTATTCTATCGGCGAAGTGATCGGCTCCATAACAGCCCGCTCCGGCAAGACCCTCAACATCCTGGCTTACGGACAGATCTCCATGACCAGAGAAGCCGATGCGACACTTCGTACCGGTGACTATGTCATTCTCCTGGAGAGAACAGACGGCGAAGAACCGCTCAGTGTTGATATCCACATCTCAGGCAGATACTCCATCGGTACTACCAACCCGGTCCTGAAGACCGATAAGGATGTCTACAACATCCGTGAAGACATCATCGTCACAGCCGGAGGCGGAACCGATTACTGGGTAGGCCTTTACGGAAAAGATGATGTCACTGTCGGTGCTGACGGCTATGTTCAGCTGCAGGCCAACGGCGATCTGATGAGAAAGAACATCACGACGATCTACTGGTACTATGTCAACGAAAGCCCGTATATCCCGGGCAAGCCGACAGTCCTGCAGACGACAACGCACAATGGGGACAGCTCCAACCCGTCGAATACGATCGCAGGCGGCGAATACTATCTGGTCCTCTTTGACAACAGACAGTATCATGTCGCCAAAGGCTCCGACAACAAGCCGATCTGCAAGAAGATCACGGTTGTGGGAGACCTGGATGTACCGCCTCTCAAATCCATTACCTATGAACTGGAGGATCCGACAGACGGTTTCGCCAACGGTGTCGTCACGATCACGAA
>JAFOMB010000088.1 GCA_017419065.1 Erysipelotrichaceae bacterium
GACTATCCCGAAGACAATCCCTATCCGATAGGAGATGAGGAAGTCGATCTGATCAGGGAGTACTTCTATCCTTATCTCGCCACAGATCCTGATACCCATGAGAAGGAAGTCTATACTCCCCATCTCTTCTCTATCGTAAACGGAAGAGTCCTCGATTCCCAGTTATCCGGAAAAGAGACAGGAGATGAAGAAAAGGATGGCGAAAACATCGAGAAGGTCTATCAGAAGATCATAGAGAGATATCGGAAGAAGACAAAATGACTGATACGGCACCTGGTGCCGTTTTTTATCCCTTGACATTCAGGTCTACTATCTGTAGAATGAAAGTAGGTTTACAGAACGTAGAATAATAATGGAAAGGAGACGTCTTTATGGCAGATCTTCAGTTAGGATTATTTGAAAAACAGTTTGCGGAATTCATATGGGAGAGAGAACCCGTCTCTTCCACAGAGCTCGCCAGGATCGCCCTGGAGAAATTCAACTGGAAGAAGTCCACGACGTATACGGTCTTAAGAAGGCTCTGCGACAAGGGACTCTTTCAGAACGAGAACGGGGTCGTCACGTCCCTGATCTCGAAAGACGCTTTCTCTTCCATCCGTTCCGAACAGTTCGTGAACGATGACTTCGAGGGCTCTCTCCCGGCCTTCCTCACAGCCTTTACCCGAAGGAAGAAACTTTCGAAAGAGGAGATAGAGGAACTGGAAGAGCTGATCGAAAAGATGAAGGAGCTCTAGTATGATACGGCACTGCTTTGATGTTCTGCTCGATATGAGCAGGACCGCATCGGTCGTGATACTCATCGTACTGATCGCGAGACTGTTATTGAAGAAAGCCCCGAAGATCTTTTCCTATGGTCTCTGGATGATCGTTCTCTTCCGTCTTCTCCTTCCTTTCTCCTTTGAGTCTCCTGTCAGTCTCATCCCGAAGGAAGAGATCCCGGATATCCCATCCATGACGACGGAAATATCTCCTTCCTATCAGGAACCGGAAACAGAAGAACATGCGATATCTCCAGTTCAGGAAGAAGAGACAGCTTTAACGTCTCAGGGGAATCCCGCTTCCTTCCTGAACGAGTTCTTCAGGACTTATAGCCCTTATCTCTGGATCGCCGGCCTCTTCTTCATGAGCCTCTATAGCCTTTCCTCTTATCTGAAACTGAGAAGAGATATCGGAGAAACAGTGTACTTCAGGGAAGAAGACGTATATTACGGGGATCACATTCCTTCTCCGTTCGTCTATGGCCTGCTTCATCCGGCCATCTATCTTCCATCCTCTTTGAAGGAAGAAGAGAAGAATTATGTCCTTCTTCATGAAAGAACACATATCCAGAGAGGAGATCACATCATCAAAGCCTTATTCTGGCTGGTCTTATGTCTTCACTGGTTCAATCCGCTGGTATGGGTCTCCTTTATCCTGATGGAAAGCGATATGGAGATGAGCTGCGATGAAAAGGTATTGAAGATACTGGGAGAAGACAAGAGAGTATCCTATTCGAAGTGTCTTCTTGATCTCTCGGTCGGAAGATCTTCTCTGATCTCTGTTCCTCTGGCCTTCGGCGAAGGAGGACTCAAGAGAAGGCTTTCAAATCTCTTCCACTACAGGAAGCCTGTCCTCTGGGTCAGTATCGCCGCTCTTTTACTCTGCACAGTATTGGGGGTATCGCTGTTAAGTGATCCGGAAGGGGAATGGATCATGGTGGAAAAAGCGAAAGTCATCAGTGATGAAACTTCCGGGGGAGAAAACTACATCATCAACTACCGTTTGAACCTCGACCGGAAACCGCAGAATGTGTGCTTTACGGTTAAAAACTATGTAGATGGAACAGTACAGAAAGAAGAAAAGCTGGTGATTACCGACAGGGAGATAACAGATGACTTTAAGCATCTTACTCTTATCTTGAAGCCGGGCTTTACCGATGGAGTCTTCGATCTGGTGCTATTATCTGATGATACATCAATCTTAGGCGGTTCTTCAGGTTACCGGATCGACATGATCACACCTGATGCCCGTGTGGGTTTTATCTCCGGAGCTACAATTGCGTACAGCGGTATCACAAAGTCTGCCTCGTTACCCGAGGGAAAGAAAAGAGCGGTCGGATCTGACGAAGACATCTTCTTATGTGCTTTCTATGGAACTCCGGGCGATGATGCATTTGAACACGTGCCTGTTTCTTCATCGGATGAATTCACGGGGAGACGCAGTTATGTCACGATAGAAATGTCTTATGATGGACAGTATCACGAATTTGTGACATCATCCGATGAACAGAAGGAAGGAAGCGGGATCGTCAAGAGTTTTTCCCTGCAGGACGGACAGTTTGCCGCTTTGATGCAGGATGGCACGGAGTGTCTGGTAAGTGAATCCGCAAGAGAGGGATTTGTCTACTCAAAATCACATGGCACCCCGGTTTCCTATGCCTATCAGACGGGGTATTATGCGGATGATGAGGATAAGAAAGAGATCCGGTACGCACAGTATTTATTGGTAGAAAATTATCTTTCAGATTATCTGACGATAGATCCTGTCGAAGCCGCTGTCTATAAATGCGATATGTACAAAGGAACGGTCGTGTCTGAAAAAACCGATCTGTATCAGGGCGACAGTCTGCAGAAACTTCTGAAAAAATTCAAAGAAATCGATTATCTTGAATGCAGTGAAACAGTGACCGGAAAGGGAAATTACAGTTCAATTACCTTTAAGGATGCTGATGGAAACACTCAGACATTCATTGAGGATGGTCTCTTCTACTTCCTTCTTGAAGACGGTGTCACAACAGCTATCGGAAGGATTTCTCTTCATGGTTTCCGTATATCGTACATTGACTTCAGCCAGTTGAATCAGGAGCTGTGATCTAGAGGAGACTGATCATGAAAAAGATAATTCA
>JAFOMB010000089.1 GCA_017419065.1 Erysipelotrichaceae bacterium
GCTTTGAACCAGATAGGAATGAGGGAACATGCCAGCATGGTGAAGGCAGAGTTGCCGACATCATAGAGTACCCAGGCGCGTTCCTGTTTTGTCAGATTTTTGAACATAGTCTTTCCCCTTCGTTATTTCTGAAAATCCACGGTGTACTTCTTTTCTTCTTCCACCGGGAATAACGGTATGTCTTTATAGTCCTCTTTCGGACAGAAGTGGTTGTGGAAGTAAGGATCGAGTTCCTTGCCTTCCTTGATGTAGGCGATCATGCTTTCAGCCAGGAGCGGATAGTGCTCGGCAGCTTTTTCATAATACTTGTCGAGGCGCATGTTGGAAGCGCGGCAGAGCGGATGTTCGCTCTTTCCGATCAGCAGGTCCAGATAGCTGTAGACCTTGGCAGCCTTCATGGCCTTCTGCAGGACGAAACGCTTGACATCGCTGTTGTCCTTTAAGAGATTGAGATAGAAGAGCTGGTCTTTGAGGACCTTGTAGATGGTCTTTTCATCCCATCTATCGAATAACTGGGCGATGACCGCCGCATTGAACCAGGACGGATGAAGAGATGTCGTGACACTCGTCTTGATCGGATCATAGCCGTCTTTGATCAATAGATGCCTGTCATACTGGGATTCGATCTTGCCGTGGCTTGGGCCTTCTTCCTCGGCCTTGTGGTCGATGTAGCCGTGGCAATACGAATCTAAGGTGAAGTGGGCCAGGAAACCTAAGAGGTAGGCCATGGCGGCTTCTTTATTGGAAGAAGATTCCCAGTTCCTCTTGAATTCCTTCAGGTGTTCCTTCATGGCGACTTCATGCATGTTTTCCCCGAAACGGTTGACCTCATTCGGTCTCAAACAGTCATAGTAAAAAAAGATATCCGGTCCGTGGACGCCGAAATCATAGAGTTCACGGTACTGATCGATGATGCTTTGGTACTCTTCCGGCAGTGTCTTCTTGACAGTGTCGCCGAAGCGCCAGTGCGCATAGGTAGTAGGCATATGATAAGCTCCTTTACAGTTTCCGCTATTCCAATTATAAAACAAAGCGCTTACATAATCAAAAGGGGAAGGGGAAAAGAGAAGTCCTCTTCTCTTCTTTTTGATAGAATGGTGGTATGGAAGAAATCAAGTTAGGGAAATACCGTCATTTCAAAGGAAAAGATTACGAAGTCATCGCCCTGGGAAGAGACTCGGAGACCGAAGAACCGGTCGTCATCTACCGGGCTCTTTATGGAGAAGGAGATGTCTGGGTGAGACCTCTGAAGATGTGGAATGAAAATGTCGAAAGAAATGGAAAGGTCTACCGGAGATTCTCCTATATCCCGGAAGAAGATGTCATCAAAGTAGCGATCGCTTTAGATGAAGAAAGCGGGGAAGTCTACTATCACTTCGGACACTGTCCGCTCTTCAAGATCTATGAGATCACGGAAGGCGTATGGAAGCGAAGCGAATACCTGGTGACAGCCGGAGGACACGGCTGTGAACTCGTGGACAGACTGCTGGAGAAGGAAGTCAAGGTGCTGATCACCGACGGGATGGGTCCGAAACCCGATGAATATGCGAGATCGTATGGAATGGTCGTCATCGCCGGCGCGAAAGGGAAGGCGGATGATGTCATAAAAGAATATCTGAAAGGAACACTGCGTCATGATCCGGCCGCTGTCAAGAGCTGCGGAGAGTGCGAACACTGAGGAGAGATTATGAGATTTGAAGAGATGAAGTATGAAAGACCGGACTATGAAAGAGTATCCGGCAGGTATGAGAAACTGCTGAAAGAACTGGAAGAGGCGAAGGAGCCGAAGAGCTTCGTATCGATCTTCCGGAAGATCGATGAATTGAAGGAAGAGCTGTCGACGATGTCGACGCTGGCCTTTGTGAGGCATTCCATCGATACCAGAGATGAATTCTATGATAAAGAGAATGAATACTGGGATGAGACCAATCCACTCTATGCGGTCTATGATTCCCGTTTATCGAAGATCTGCGTCGAATGTCCTTTCAGGGAGGAACTCTATGAGGATATCCCGGAAGTCTATTTCAAGATGGCGGAATGCCAGATGAAGAGCTTCTCGGAAGAGATCGTACCTTTACTGCAGGAAGAAAACAAGCTGGCCAGCGAATACGGCAAGCTCAAGGCTTCTGCCCAGATCGACTTTGAAGGGAAGACCTACAACCTCTCTTCCATCTCGCCTTTGATGTTAGACAAAGACAAAGATGTCAGAAGAAGAGCCAATGACGCCAAGATAGGCTTCTATGAGAAGAATGAAGCGGAATTCGACAGGATCTATGACGGCTTGGTCAAGGTCAGAACGAAGATCGCGAAGACCCTGGGCTATTCCTCCTTTACGGAACTGGCCTATCTGCGCATGATGAGACTTGACTATGACCGGGATATGGTCGCCAACTACCGCAAGCAGATCCTCGAAGATATCGTTCCGGCTGTCTCTGATCTTTATAAGAGACAGGCCAGACGTTTAGGGACCGAGAAAGTCGCCTACTATGACAAGGGCATGGAATTCCTGAATGGGAACCCTTCCCCGAAGGGAACCAAGGAAGAGCTCATCAAAGCGGCTCAGACGATGTATCACGAGATGTCCAAGGAGACCGGGGAGTTCATCGATGTCATGATCGAAAACGACTTATGGGATCTCGATTCCAAGGACGGCAAGCAGATGGGAGGCTACTGTACTTCCATCCCGGCTTATAAAGTGCCTTTCATATTCGCGA
>JAFOMB010000090.1 GCA_017419065.1 Erysipelotrichaceae bacterium
CCTATATGGATTCCGTCACGATGATCTCGGATGAAGTGAAAAGCGAAGGACCGGATGGGGAGAGGACCACGAAGGATCTCAGTGAATCCCTGCGGAAACTGGGCATCCGTCTCTTCCGTCTGACGACCGGTACCCCGCAGAGGATAAAGAGAGATTCCATCGACTTCTCGAAGACGAAATACGAACCGGGAAACAAGGACTTCCTGGCTTTCTCGGAAGACACCACCGAGATCCTGCCGTTTGAAAAGCAGATCCCGTGCTATCTGACCTATACCACTCCGAAGACACTGGAGATCATACGGGAGAACCTTCACAAGTCCAGTATGTATTCGGGTGTCGTCAAAGGGGTCGGACCGAGATACTGTCCGTCTATTGAAGACAAGGTCGTCCGCTTTGCGGACAAGGAGAGACATCAGCTCTTCCTGGAACCGGAATCCAAGGAACTGGAAACGATCTACCTCCAGGGTTTCTCGACCTCCATGCCGAGAGATGTCCAGGAGAAGATGGTCCACTCCCTGATCGGACTGGAGAACGCGGTCATCGTCAAATACGCCTACGCGATCGAATATGACGCGGTCGATCCTTTACAGGTGAAGCCGAATCTGGAACTCAAGGAGATCAGCGGTCTTTTCATTTCCGGACAGATACTGGGTACCAGCGGTTATGAAGAAGCGGCCGGACTGGGTCTCATGGCCGGTATCAACGCGAGAAGAAAGCTCGATCACGAAGAGCCTTTCGTCCTGGGCAGAGATGAGTCCTATATCGGGGTCATGATCGATGACCTCGTCACCAAGGGCACCAGTGAACCATACCGTCTTCTGACTTCAAGAGCGGAATACCGTCTTTTATTACGTCATGACAACGCCGACCAGCGTCTGACGGAATACGGCTATCAGAACCACCTGATCAAGGAAGAGAGATATCAGCGTTTCCACAAGAAGATGGAAGACCTCGAAGCCCTGAAGGAGACTCTGAGGAACGGGAAAGTCCTCAAGGGAAGCGGTATCGCGGAATACCTGGAAGGCCTCGGCTTTGAAAAGGAGGATGCCTCCTACAACGCCTATGAACTGGTGAAGAGACCGGGCGTGGAAGCTCTGAAGGTCCTGGAATTCATGGGAATAAATGCGGATCCGAAGATCGCCAGACAGGCGGAGATCGAGATCAAATACGAAGGCTATATCGAAAAAGCCAAGAAGGAAGCCGGACGCATGAGAAAACTCGACAATGTCCGTCTCCCGGATGATATCGACTATCTCCACTTCGACAACCTCGCCTTAGAGGCCAGACAGAAACTGGACAAGGTCCATCCATATACCCTGGGTCAGGCATCGAGGATATCCGGTATCAATCCGAGCGATATCCAGGTACTGGCCATGACTCTGAAACAGAAGAGAGAGAAACATGGATAATCAGAAGATCATCGAGTTTTTCGATGAAATGTCATCTGTCTGGGACAGAAACATGGTCATCGATCCTGAGAACATCGGGATCATTTTTGATCAGGCAGAAGTGAAAGAGGGGAAAGATGTCCTCGATGTAGCCTGCGGAACAGGTGTCCTGTTCCCGTTCTACGAAGAAAGACATGTCGCCTCCCTGACAGGTATAGACATCTCTCCGAAGATGTGCGAGATCGTGCGTACGAAAGGCGATCACCTCGTCTTTACCGGAGATGCGGCCACTTTTGAATATCCGCAGAAATATGACGTCATCCTGATATACAACGCCTTTCCGCACATTGCCGATCCGGAAGGTTTTATCGCACATATGAGTGCCTTCCTCAAAGAGGGCGGTGTCTTTTCGATCGCGCACGGGATGAGCAGAGAGATGCTGATAAAGCATCATGAAAGAGTAGACAGTGAAGTCGCAGCGATACTGCCTGAGATGGAAGAGCTTGCGGCAATGATGGGCAGATACCTGGATGTCTTCGCAAAGACAGATAACGAAAAGATGTTCCAGATCTGCGGGAGAAAGAAATGAACAGAGAACTGCCGAAGAAGATAGAAGTCCGGGGAGCCCGGGTCCACAATCTGAAAAACATCGATGTCGATATCCCTCTGAATAAGATCGTCGGGATCGCCGGTGTCTCGGGTTCCGGGAAGTCGTCTTTAGCTTTAGGTGTTTTATATGCGGAAGGTTCAAGAAGGTATCTTGAATCTCTTTCGACCTATACGAGAAGAAGGATGACGCAGGCCGCCCGGGCGGATGTCGATGAAGTCCTCTATGTACCGGCAGCCCTGGCTTTACACCAGAGACCGGGTGTTCCGGGGATACGTTCCACGTTCGGGACATCTACGGAACTGCTCAACAGCATCCGTCTCATGTATTCGAGACTGGCTGAACACGTCTGTCCAAACGGTCACTATCTGAAACCGACACTCAAGGTCGCTGCCGAACAGGAGATCATCTGTCCGATCTGCGGGGAATCGGTAATGCCGCCATCCGCGGAAGAGCTCTCTTTCAATTCAACCGGTGCCTGTACCTGCTGCGGCGGTACAGGGATGGTCCGGACTGTCGATGAATCGACACTGATCCCAGATGAAAACATCAGTATCGATGACGGAGCTGTGGCGCCTTGGAATACTCTGATGTGGGCCCTCATGACGGATGTCTGCCGAGCCATGGGTGTTCGTACCGATATCCCGTTCAAGGATCTGACAGAGGAAGAAAAAGACATCGTCTATCACGGGCCGATGGTCAAGAAACACATCTTCTACCGCCCGAAAGACAAGTCCAATCCGATCGCGACAGAGATGGATTTCACCTATTACAGTGCGGTCAATACCGTTCTCAATGCCCTGGCAAAGGTCAAGGATGAGAAGGGGATGAAGAGAGTGGAGAAGTTCCTCAAGGAAGATGTCTGTCCGGAATGCCACGGGACGAGGCTTTCCGCCAAGGCCAGAGCGCCGAAGCTGAGAGGGATCTCC
>JAFOMB010000091.1 GCA_017419065.1 Erysipelotrichaceae bacterium
GGAAATTGTCTTACTATAAAAAGGCTTAATGACTGGATCCGTAAGGATCTATATATTATGCTTAAGTTTGGCACACATGGACGTGTGTGCACATGGAAAGAAAGGAGATAGCGATGCCGACAATCAACCAATTAGTTCGTAAGGGTCGTCAGGCAAGGACCTGGAAGTCTAAATCCCCGGCTTTAAACAAGGGATTCAACTCTCTGAAGTCCCGTCCTATCAACATCTCTTCCCCGCAGAAGAGAGGCGTTTGCACGCGTGTTGGTACAATGACCCCGAAGAAGCCGAACTCCGCTTTGAGAAAGTACGCCCGTGTCCGTTTATCCAACGGTATGGAAGTTACTGCCTACATCCCGGGTATCGGACATAACTTACAGGAACACTCCGTCGTCATGATCCGTGGCGGCCGTGTCAAGGACTTACCAGGTGTGCGTTACCACATCATCCGCGGTACCCTCGACTGCGCCGGAGTTGACGGAAGAAAACAGGGACGTTCCTTATACGGTACTAAGAAACCTAAGTAAACATCAATCATGAAAGGAGATTAGAATATGCCTAGAAAAGGACATATCGCGAAAAGAGATGTATTGTCAGATCCGATCTACAATTCCAAGCTTGTTACGCGTTTAATCAACAAGGTCATGATTGACGGTAAAAAGGGAGTTGCTCAGAACATCCTCTACAATGCATTCGATATCATCGAACAGAAGACAGGACAGCAGCCGATGGAAGTCTTCGAAAAGGCCCTCGACAATGTCATGCCGGAACTCGAACTGAAATTAAGAAGAGTCGGTGGTGCCAACTACCAGGTACCGGTCGAAGTTTCTTCTGAAAGAAGACTGACACTCGGTTTACGCTGGATCGTCAACTACTCTCGTCTGAGAAGTGAGAAGACGATGGAACAGAGACTCGCCAACGAGATTATGGATGCCGCAAATGGGGTCGGCGCTTCCGTAAAGAAGAAGGACGATACTCATAAGATGGCAGAGGCTAACAAAGCATTTGCACACTATCGCTGGTAATGGAAAGGGAGTAATATATGGCTCGTGAATATACGTTAGAGAATACAAGAAATATCGGTATCATGGCCCACATCGATGCAGGCAAGACGACCTGCACAGAGAGAATACTCTTCTTTACCGGCAAGACCCACAAGATCGGTGAAACACATGATGGCGCCAGCCAGATGGACTGGATGGCCCAGGAACAGGAAAGAGGCATCACGATCACTTCGGCTGCCACTACGACATTCTGGGCAGGTTCCAAGAACCAGTATCCGAAGACCCGTATCAACATCATCGATACTCCGGGGCACGTCGACTTCACAGTAGAAGTTGAAAGATCCCTCAGAGTCCTCGATGGTGCAGTCACAGTCCTGGATTCCAAGGCCGGTGTTGAACCTCAGACGGAAACAGTCTGGAGACAGGCTTCTACCTACAAAGTCCCGCGTATCGTCTTCTGCAACAAGATGGACGCTACCGGTGCTGACTTCATGATGTCTGTCCGTTCCATCGGAAACAGACTCGGTGCCAAGGCCGCTGCGATCCAGCTTCCTATCGGTGCTGAGAACACCTTCCGCGGCATCATCGATATCATCGAGAGGAAACAGTATATCTACAACAACGATCAGGGTACGGATATCACCGAATCCGAGATCGCGGATCAGTATAAGGACCAGGTCGAAGAACTGCGTTCCCAGCTGATCGAAATGATCGCCGATTACGACGATGATCTCATGGAGAAATTCCTCATGGAAGAAGAGATCACTGTCCCGGAGATCAAGGCAGCCATCCGGAAAGTCGTCATCACGTCGGAATTCTTCCCGGTACTCTGCGGCTCCGCCTATAAGAACAAGGGTATCCAGTTATTGCTGGACGCCGTCATCGAATATCTGCCGTCACCGCTCGACATCCCTTCTATCAAGGGTACCCTGTCCAATGGTGAAGAAGCAGAAAGACACGCAAGCGACAGCGAACCGTTCGCTGCTCTGGCCTTCAAGGTCATGACAGACCCGTTCGTCGGAAGACTGACATACTTCAGAGTCTATTCTGGTATCGCCACTTCCGGAAGCTACGTCTACAACTCCACTAAGGACACCAGAGAGAGATTCGGACGTCTCGTTCAGATGCACGCGAACCACCGTGCCGAGATCGCAGAAGTCGACGCCGGCGACATCGCCGCTGCTGTCGGTCTCAAGTCGACCACGACAGGTGATACGCTCTGTGATGAAAAGAATCCGATCATCCTGGAATCCATGGTCTTCCCGGAACCGGTCATCCAGATGTCCGTCGAACCGAAGACCAAGGCAGATAACGACAAGATGGGCATTGCCTTAGCGAAACTCGCTGAAGAAGACCCGACATTCCGTACATATACGGACGAAGAGACAGGCCAGACGATCATCGCCGGTATGGGCGAACTTCACCTGGACATCATCGTCGACCGTATGAAGAGAGAATTCAAGGTCGAATGCAACATCGGTGCTCCGCAGGTCGCTTACAGAGAGACCATCAGAGGCACTGCAGACTGCGAAGGCAAGTTCGTCAGACAGTCCGGTGGTAAAGGCCAGTACGGTCATGTCTGGATCAAGTTTGAACCGAATGAAGAAGGCAAGGGCTTCGAATTCATCGATGCCGTCGTCGGCGGTACTGTTCCGAGAGAATACATCAAGCCGGTCCAGGAAGGTCTGGCTGCTGCCCTCAACAACGGTCTTGTCGCCGGCTATCCGGTCGTCGATATCAAGGCTACCCTCTTCGATGGTTCCTACCACGAAGTCGACTCTTCCGAAATGGCCTTCAAGACAGCTGCCAGCTTAGCGCTCAAGGAAGCTGCCAAGAAGTGTTCTCCGGTCATCCTCGAGCCGATCATGGACGTCGAAGTCGTCGCACCGAGTGAGTACTTAGGTGCCGTCATGGGCGATATCACAAAGCGCCGTGGACAGATCAGAGACCAGGAAGAAAGAGGCAACGCTATCGCTGTAAGATGCTTTGTCCCGCTCTCCGAAATGTTCGGCTACGCCACAGACCTCAGATCCTTCACGCAGGGCCGCGGAAGCTACGTCATGCAGATGGATCATTATTCAGAAGTACCGAAGAGTATTGCTGAAACGATTGCCAAGAAAAACGCCAGAGACTGATTGAAAAGCAACTGCGTTTTATCTTAAAATAATAAAGTAAATTAGGAGGAAAGATTTAAGATGGCAAAAGAGAAATTTGACCGTTCGTTAGAACATGTCAATATCGGTACCATCGGTCACGTTGACCATGGTAAAACTACCTTAACCGCTGCTATTACGAAGAGACTTGCCGAGAAGGGTCAGGCTGAATTCAAAGCTTACGACCAGATCGACGGTGCTCCGGAAGAAAAAGCTCGTGGTATCACCATCAACACTGCTCACGTCGAATACAGAACAGCTAAGAGACACTACGCTCATGTTGACTGCCCAGGGCATGCTGACTACATCAAGAACATGATCACCGGTGCTGCTCAGATGGACGGTGCGATCCTCGTCGTCGCCGCTTCTGATGGACCGATGCCTCAGACTCGTGAACACATCCTGCTCGCTCGTCAGGTCGGTGTTCCTTGCATGGTCGTATTCTTAAACAAGTGTGACCAGGTCGATGATGAAGAACTGATCGACTTAGTCGAAATGGAAGTTCGTGAACTCTTAAACGAATACGGATTCGATGGCGACAACACTCCGATCATCCGCGGTTCCGCTTTATTAGCTCTCCAGGGCGATCCAAAGGCTCAGGAAGCTATCGACGAACTGATGGACGCTGTTGACTCCTGGATCCCGTCTCCGCAGAGAGAAAATGACAAGCCGTTCTTAATGTCTGTTGAAGACGTCTTCACGATCTCCGGTCGTGGTACTGTCGCTACAGGTAGAGTTGAACGTGGTGTTGCCAAGCTGAATGACCCGGCAGAAATCGTTGGTATCAAGCCGACAAGATCCACTGTCATTACCGGTCTCGAAATGTTCCACAAGCAGCTTGAATTCGCTGAAGCCGGCGATAACATCGGTGCTCTGCTCCGTGGTGTCAACAGAAACGAAGTTGAAAGAGGACAGGTTCTCGCTAAGCCGGGTTCCGTTACTCCTCATACTCAGTTCAAGGCTCAGGTCTACGTTCTGACTAAGGAAGAAGGCGGCCGTCATACACCGTTCGTCGTCAACTACCGTCCGCAGTTCTATTTCCGTACTACTGACGTTACAGGTGTTGTTCAGGCATACACCAACAACAACGGCGGCGCTATGGAAATGGTCATGCCTGGTGACAACGTCGTTATGACTGTTGAACTGATCGCTCCGATCGCTATCGAAAACGGTACGAAGTTCTCCATCCGTGAAGGCGGCAGAACTGTCGGTTCCGGTAACGTTATCGAAATCATCAAGTAAACTTAAGCATAACTTACCAAACAAAAAGATCATCCTCCGGGATGATCTTTTTTACGTCTATAATGCTTCGATGAGTTCCCTTTCTGATTCGATGTCCTGAGGATAAGGATAGTTCTTTTCTGCCTTTCTGAAGGCTTCTAATGCCCTCTGCTTTCCCCTGTCATCTTCCTTATAGACCGCATAGGCATATTCGCTTCTGATATAGAAAGGATTGTCTTTGACAGTCTTCAGCTTCTTCAGATCTTTATGAAGCTCTTCGATCTCCTCTCCTTCTCTTTTCAGCTTGATATCGAGGTATAAGAGATCGTTCTTCGCGTAGCTTTCAAATAATAATGGACAGTCTTTCTTTTTGAGGATGTCCCTCTGCTCTGTCTCGGCTTTTTCAAATTCGTGTCTGTCCAGAAGCCTTCCGGCCTTGGCGATGCGCAGGTAGCGGTCCAGATCATTGTCCTGACCGTGTCCTTCAAAGAGTTCCTTCGGCATCTCCCTCTGTCTTTTTCCTTCCCCGCTCAAAGCGGCGATCTTCATCTGCTGGTAGAAGGACTTCCGGCTCTCTTCGCTGCGGTAACACTCTAAGGCATTATAGCCGTCATTGGCGACGGTATCGCTGGAAGGAATGCCGTTAGTCAGGGCCATATAGAGGCTTATGATGGCGATGACGCGGAAGATGCCCTGTAATACTCCTCCTGTCATAAGACTCAGCAGGAAGCAGATAAGAGCCGTCAGGACGTTGACGATGACACCTCCGAGGTTGTATAGAAGGCACGGATACGGTTCTCTGTAATTCGGAGGAGACATCAGACACTGTCCGCCTGTCCCGGCCAGGGAATACCTCTTCCAGACAAACTTCCCGTTCTCCCTTTTCAATAGAAGCGAGAAGATGCGGAAGGAGAGGAAGCGGTAGCCTGTCATGAGTCCGAAGATCAGATGGCCTCCCTCATGAAGGATGATGACCAGGACATAGGCGATGACGAATACCACCAGGATCATCAGATAGAATAAGAGGAAGGATGCCAGATCCAGTGTATCCGGGATCATAGGCAGTAGGCTCAAAGCCCCCAACACCCCTACCATCAAAGAGGCAGCTATAGTGAAGATCTTCATCAGGTTCTTTTTCATTGGACAGCCTCATAGGCTTCGATAGCCTTTTCTTCTATTTCTTTGAATCCCTCCGTATCCAGCATTCCTGCCGAATAACCCAGATAGGAGCCGTCCGGTCCCACCACCATGATGGTCGGGAAGGCTGAGACGCCGCAGGTGCGCATCAGCTCTCCCGTCTCATCCAGAAGGACAGGGAGGGTGATGCCGGCATCGTTTATGAAGGCCTTGATCTCTTCGATGTTTCCCTCATTGGAGACCATCGGCGACATGACGTAGTAACATAAGACATCGCTGTCTACCGCGTATTCGTGGTAGTACGGGATCTCCTGTTTGCAGTACGTGCACCAGGAGGCGATGAAGTTGAGATAGACGTACTTCCCCTCTTTCTCATCGAGACGGATCTCATTGCCGAACTGATCTTTGAAGGCCGTATCGGAGACATAGATCTTTCCGTCATCGCTTTCAGCTGGGACATCCTGTCTGCCGCTCAAAATGTTATTGGATCCCTGGCAGATCATATAGCCGCCATAGAGGATCAGGATGATACCCGAGAGAATCATGACATACTTCATCCACTTCTTTCTCTCCTGCAAGAAGGAGAGGATAGAGGAAGTGAAAAGACCTGTTAACAGGAAAGGCAGGATGAGCCCTGCCGCATAGAAGACGATGTAGAGGACGCCTTCCGGTCTCGTAGAAGCCAGTAATAAGGCATTGGCGAAGAGAGGGCCGATGCACGGGCTCCAGGCGAAGGAGAAGGCGAAACCGAAGAGGAAGGCCTTGAAAAAAGACATCTTCTCCGGATGGATCTTCTCTTTGAAGCTCAGTTCTCTGTTCAGGAAAGAGATCTGTATGAGTCCGGTCTCATGGAGACCGAAGAGAATGATCAGCGTACCGCCGATCAGGGAGATGATGTCTTTATAGTCATTCAGGAAGTCTTTGAGGCCTTCTATCGATAAGGCGAACAAGGAGAAGCATACACAGATCCCCAGTACGAAAAAGACCGTGTTGAAGAACACTTTCTTCTTCGGATATCTCCCCTCTTCATCTTTCTCCCCTGAAAGGTAGGCCATATACAGAGGCAGCAGAGGAAGGACACAGGGGGACAGGAAGGACAGTAACCCTTCCAGGAATATTCCCAAAAGACTCAGCTTCATTTACTTCAGCACAAAGGTGAACAGGACAAAGATCAGGACACCCAGGATGATGCGGTAGATCCCGAAGATCTTGAAGTCATGGCTGCGGATGTAGTCGAGCAGCTTTCTGACGACCAGAACACTGACCAGGAAGGATGTCAGGAATCCGATGAGGAGGACTGCCCATTCCAGGAAGGTGTAGGCCATTCCGTACTTGATCACTTTCAGCAGGCTGGCACCGGCCATGACCGGGATCGCCAGACAGAAGGTGAACTCTGTCGCTGCTGCTCTGGATACTCCTAACAGTAAGGCACCGATGATGGTGGCACCGCTGCGGGAAGTACCCGGGAAGATGGCCGCGATGACCTGGAAGAGGCCGATATAGAGGGCTGTCTTATACGTGATATTCCTGACCTTCTTCATGGAAGGCTTTTTATTCTTCACGAGGTTCTCGACGACGATGAAGGCGATACCGACGATGATCAGCGCTAAGGAGATACAGGCCGGATTGTAAAAGAGCTTATCGATCAGATCATCAAAGAGGATCCCGATGACAGCTGCCGGGATACAGGCGATGAGGATCTTGACCCAGAGCTGGAAGACATCCTTCTTCACATAAGAAAGAACACCTTCTCCTAACGGTTTCTTACTTTTCCCGAAAGGCCAGATCCTCTTCCAGAAGAAAAGGACAACAGCCAGTATGGCACCCAGCTGGATGACGACGTCATAGACCTTGTAGAACTGTTCATTCCTAGCAGCATCATTGGATACCAGCAGAGGAAGAAGCTTGTTCAGGATCATCATATGGGCTGTAGAAGAGACCGGAAGCCATTCCGTGATCCCTTCGACGATGCCGGTGAGGATGGAGATCAATACCATCAGCATACCCCTGACACCTCCTTAGGAGAAGTTGACCAGTTCCCCCTGCGGGAACGGGGCATCTTCGACTTTTTCCGCATAGAGGACACAGGTCTTATAGCCTTCCTCGTCATCCATACAGTGGATAGTCCCGGTAATATACTGATAGCGGTGGATATCGATGGCCTTCGGATCGACATTGACAACAGTCAGGGCGATATCCTGGATATCATTGGCACAGCACACCATGGCCTTTCTGCCCATGATGACGGTATTCTCGTATTCCTTGACCGTTTCGACATACTTGATCTTTAATGTGATCTTCGCGTTGTCGTACTTTTCCGGATTGTCTACGGCATCCATATACCAGAGACCATAGTCGTTATCTTCAATGAATAAAGGCTTGGAGACATCGAAGAGTTTGTCTTCGATCTTCGGCAGGATCTCGCCATCTTCCCCTTCAAAGATGATCTCCAGACGCTGGTTGATGGACTTCATATTGTTTCTTAAGAAGAGGATGTCCGTCGTATCCTTACAGCGGTTGAAGACACAGACCTCCGCCTTGATCACATGATTGAAGACGAACTGTCTCATATTGTAGAGATAGAGATTGAAGACCGAGGCATCGAAGATCGTCAGGGTCTGAGCCAGTTCCCACTGTCTGATGAAGCCCTGGTTATAGAGGATATTGTCATCTTCCATCCCGTTGAGTTCAATGAAGACTCTCTCCGGCTTGTACTTCTGATCCAGCTGCTGCATCTTGTTTTTAGTGAGGTCGTTGATGGAATCGAGATAGACGACCTCGGTATTGGTAGAGAGCTGGAACTTCTGATCGTATTTGACGTCTCCGTCTTCCAGCGCGATCAAAAGCGTCTTCTCTCCTTCGTTGAAACGCGGGTTGTATAAAGACTCCTTGATCGCTGTAGACTTCCCGGAATCCAGGAAACCGCTGAAGACATAGACAGGCTTAGCCATGGAAGACCTCTTTTAATGTCTCTCTGTCAAGGACTGTGCCGATGACAGAAACTAATGTGTTATCTCTCTTTTCCCCATAGTAGACATGGTATTCATTCAGGACATAGTTGAAGTAGAGAGTTCCCTCTTCTCCATGGACATATCCCTTGACACGGATGATGTCTTCGTCCATCTTAGATAAGATCTCTTCCAGTTCTTCCTTCTTAAAGACATAGGAAGGTGTGAAGACGACATTCTTGAAGATCTCATCTTCATCGTCATCATCGTGATGATGGTGGTGTTCGTGTTCGTCCTCTTCATCATGATCGTGGTGATGATGTTCGTGTTCGTCGTCGTCATCGTCATCGTGATGGTGATGGCAATGGCATTCTCCTTCATGGTGCTCCTCGACGCATTCCGGGCAGATCTCGCCGCCCTGGACGATGATATCCAGGAGTTCTTCGATCGGGTATTCTTCTAACGGACGGTTGGTGATCTCCGCTTCGTCATTGATCTCTTCGACCAGTTTAACGGCTTCTCTGACAGCTTCTTCATCCGCGACATCCAGATGGGACAGGATGATGGCGTTGGCAGAGACGACCTGATCATCGAAGTACTCCTTGAAGTTCTTGTGGTACTTCTGGCAGGTCTTGACATCGACGACGCAGATGTGGCTGACGATACGGAAATCCTCGTCCTCAGTGATCGTATTGATGATCTCGGAGAGCTTACCTACACCGGACGGCTCGACGATGAGGTCACTGACACCCATCGCTTCGATCTCTTCCAGAGCTTCCGCAAAGTCACCCTGCAGGGAACAGCAGATACAGCCGTTGTTGATCTCCTTGACTTTTAATCCTGAATCAAAGAAGGCGCTGTCGACACCGATCTCGCCGAATTCATTTTCCAGCAGCATCACCTTCTCAAATTTCTTTTCCTTCAGCAGTTTCTGAATGAACGTTGTCTTTCCGGCTCCTAAGAATCCGGATACGATATACACATTGATCATATTCTATCTTCTCTTCCTTTCTTGAGTTTATGGTAGAGACCGTCGATCTTTTCACGGTCTTTCCTTTCACAGCGCAATACAGTGATGCGTCCCTCGCTTTCCACAAGCAGACGCACTTCCTTTTCATCTTCTTCTCTTCTGACTTCCTGGATCTTTTCAAACGGGATCCTCTTTCCGAGTGTATATACCGCTTCCTCATCGTAGCCTCCCGGGATCACTGACAGGAAGACACCCGAGGCAATGATCGCGATGACACAGAGGATAGACGGTAAGCTTCTGTCTCTTATCAACAGTAAGGCTCCTAACAGAGTGATCATCACGGCGTAGACACTGCCGTTTCCCTTTACGGTATGAGTGATGGCCCTCGATTTAAAGAAGCAGTAGATGGCATAGGCCCAGAAGAATACAGCGATCAGTACAGGCAGCAGATATCTGTTCATGACTTCTTCACAAATACGATCTCATCATAACCGGTAGATGGATCATAACTCCTTTCTGCGTCATAGTCTTCCAGGATGCCGAGAATGACTTCACAGGTCGTGTTGACGATAGAGCCTTCACAGAGATGGCCTCCTGTCACCCTTCCTGTCTCATCGGAAACGGAAATATGAAGATGGGCTCTTCCCTTCGTGACTGTCCCTGTCAGGGAGACGATCTCAAAGTCCCCGTCCTTCTCTAAGAAGTCCTTCCCTTTGGCCATGCGCAGGGAAACATGGGAAAGACAGCCGACAGCTGACAGTACGACAGCCGTCTTCTCCTTACAGCTGTCCGCAATGGCCTTCTTCAGGTCATCACCTCTGCGTAAACGAAAAGCACTTTCTTTCACCCCTCTATTCTAGCACTATTCCCCCTGAAATAAAGGGATGATGCACAAGGCACAAGTGTATAATGGAGGTATATACCGGAGGTTCCGTTATGAAGAAATCATTCACTATCCTGCTGATCGGGATACTCTCTGTCTCTCTGTTTTCCTGCAAGCAGAAGGATCCGCTGGCAGACTATAGCCTTTATGAATTCGAAGGACTGAAGATCTATGTCCCGAAGGATATCAAGCTGGAAGAGACCACTGTCGAACAGTTCAAGAAAGCCTGGGCCGTCGATGACTTCATCGTCTTTGCGGACAACACGGAGAAAAGCCAGGTCGAAGCCCTCGAGCTCTCAGAAGAGGAATTCACGAATCTGGTCTTCGGAGAAAATCCAAAGACTGATTTAAAGAACTGTTCCTATACCACCTATACGAACGCGGGTTTCTTCTACACCTATGCCCTTTTTGAAGGCGAGAGCCTCTACTACGATCTCAATCTGGCCTGCCGGGAAGAAGACGCGGAGAAATACAAGGATATCATGCTGGATATCCTGGATAAGACAACAGTCGAGTAAAGAAAAAAGGAAACGAATAAACTGTAACCCAAAGAGTAGACACTGAAATAAAAAGGTGTACCCCTCTTTGGGTTTTTCTATACACTGAAAGAAAGTGAGGTGATGTCTCTCTTATGCCGAGAAACTATTTTACC
>JAFOMB010000007.1 GCA_017419065.1 Erysipelotrichaceae bacterium
ACTGAGAGAAGGCAAGAACATCGCCCTGGTATCGGATGCGGGCTATCCGCTGATCTCCGATCCGGGCTACGTCCTGGTACAGCGTCTCATTGAAGAAGGTCTGCCGTTTACGATCGCCGGTTCCAACAACGCCGCTCTTTCTGCCTTATTGGGATCGGGACTGGATACCACCCACTATCTCTTCTACGGTTTCCTCAACAGTAAGCCTTCCGCTGCGAAGAAACAGCTGGAAGAGCTGAAGGACTTCCCGTACACTCTGATCTTCTATGAAGCTCCGCACCGCATCCTGAAGACGTTGGCTCTCATGAAAGAAGTGCTGGGAGAGAGAAATGCCTGTATCGCCAGGGAACTCTCCAAGGTCCATGAAGAATACATTCGGGGAAGCTTCAGCGAGCTCCTGAAGAAGGAGGAATATCGCGGGGAGATCGCCCTGGTCGTGGAAGGAAAGAAGAAGGAAGCTGAAGATGTAGAGGAGCTCTTACGGCAGGTCCGTGAACTGACAGACAAAGGCATGCGTCTGAAAGAGGCCTGTGAAAAGGTCTCCAAAGGCACTTCCTATTCAAAAAATCAACTGTATACGCTTTCCGCAAAAGAATGAGTGATCATTCTTTTTGTTTTGTGGTAATATTGATGGGAATCTTTAAGGAGGTAAACTTATGGTCAGAAAACAGACTAAAATCATCTGTACGATGGGACCTGCCAGTAATTCCAGCGAGATGATCGTGAAGATGGCGAAGGAAGGCATGAATATTGCCAGGATCAACTTCTCTCATGGTACCAATGAGGAACATCAGGCTTTAGTGGAACGCATCCGTCAATGCGAAGAAGATAACGATATCAATGTAGGCATCATGTTCGATACGAGAGGTCCGGAGATCCGTCTCGGGGACTTCGAGAATGAAGTGGAACAGTATGTGATCGGCGATATCGTAACGATCCAGAGAGAAGATATCCTCGGCACCCATGACCGTTTCACGATCCAGTGCAAGGAATTATTCGATGATATCAAGGAAGGGGACTACATCTTAGTCAATGACGGCAAGCAGAAGCTCACTGTCTTAACGAATGATAAGAATGAGATGACCTGCCGTGTAGAAGTCAACGGTCCTCTGGCATCCCACAAGGGCTGCAATGTCCCGGGTGTCAAGCTCACGATGCCGTTCATCTCTGCCAGAGACAGAGAAGATATCCGTTTCGCCTGCGAGATGAACTGCGACTTCATCGCCGCTTCCTTTGTGAGAAGAGCAGAGGATGTCCGGGCGATCCGCAAGATCATCACCGAGATGGGAAGACCGAAGATCAACATCATCGCCAAGATCGAGAATCAGGAAGGCTATGAGAACATCGAAGAGATCATCGAAGCAGCCGACGGCGTCATGGTCGCCAGAGGAGACCTCGGTGTCGAGATCAACCCGGGTCTGGTCCCTGTCTATCAGAAGGCCATGATCAAGGCTGCCAACAAGGCCGGCAAGCCGGCGATCGTCGCCACGCACATGCTGGACTCGATGACCAACAACCCGTTATGTACGAGAGCTGAAGCATCCGATGTCGCCAACGCGATCTTAGACGGCGCAGACGGCGTCATGCTGTCACAGGAGACCGCTGTCGGTCTTTATCCGCTTGACTGTGTCCGTACGATGGCAGAGATCGCCTCGGAAGCCGAGAAGATCATCCCGTACCGCTATATCCTCGATACGGCCCGCCGTTCCAGCAACAGGACCATCCAGGACGCGATCGGTATCGCCATCTCTGAAGCGACGCAGACCCTCAACATCGCCGGTATCGTCGTCTTCACCCAGGGCGGCACGACGGCCAGACGTATCTCCAAGTACCGTCCGGCTGTACCGATCTATGCGGTCACTTTCACCAAGAGCACGCTGCACAAGCTCGAGTCCTACTGGGGCGTCAAGCCGATCTTCTCCCGTATCCAGAACGAGATGACCAACGATGACGAACTCGCTTCTTCTGTCGCCAAGACAGAGGGCATCAAGCCGGGAAGTCTCATCATCATCTCCGCCGGATATCCGACAGGAGAAGGCAGTGCGAACTTCATGAAGATCGTCGAAGTAAAGTAAGTGGAAACACTTACTTTTTTCTTATAATGAAAGTATGAAAATCTGTCTGCTCTGCGACAATAAGACGATCATCGATTCCTACTATCTGGGAGAACCGGCTTTTTCCTTATACATCGAAGAAGGGGGAAAGAAGATCCTCTTCGATACCGGCTATTCCGATGTCTTTTTGAAGAATGCGGAGAAGATGGGCATCGATCTGAAGAGCCTTGACTGCCTGGTGTTTTCCCATGGCCACAATGACCATACCGGCGGTCTGAAGTATCTGCTTCCCTATCTGAAGGATGTGATCCTGGTAACCCATCCGGACTGCTTTGAGGAGAAGTGGGATGAAGGCCTTCCGGTGGGATCGCCTTTATCCATTGAAGAGATCGGAGAACATGTAAAAGAACTTCGTCTCACAAAAGAAGTCTGTCCTCTTACGGAGAAGCTCTTCTATCTCGGAGAGATCCCGCGCATCCACGGCTTTGAAGACAACACCGTGGGATTCCGTATTATTGATGGAGAAAAGGAGCCTGACCGCTGTCTCGATGACAGTGCTTTAGCCTATGACGGCGAAGACGGTCTGGTGATCATCAGCGGCTGTGCCCATTCCGGGATCGTGAATATCGTCGATCAGGCGTGCAGGATCACCGGGAAGACCCATATACAGGCCCTGCTGGGAGGCTTCCATCTGCTGAAAGAAGATGAGAGAAGCATCGAGACGGTAAAACATCTCAAGGACAGGGATATCGATGTCTGCTACCCATGTCACTGCGTTTCCTTTATCAGTATGTACAGGATGCGGGAAGCCGGAATGGATGTCCGGGAAACAGGTGTCGGCATGAAGTTGGAATGGCGGTAGAAGGCCGCTTTTCTTGTATAGAAAAGTGAACAGATGTGTATGATGTTCCGGAAGGGAAAAAAGAGACTGAAAAAGTTGTATCATGAAGACGGATAAAGTAACAGGAGGGAAAAGGTAATGTTAGTATCCATGAAAGAGATCTGTGCTCATGCCAGAGAAGGCCATTATGGCGTTCCAGCTCTGACCAGCGGCAATGAACACATCGTCCGTTCTGCTATCGAAGCTGCAGAAGAAAAGAATTCTCCGCTGATTTTATTATGTAATGTGAAAGCTCCGGACTTCCAGTACTTAGGCAAGGTCATCAACGACTTAGCTGCCAAGTCCAGAGTTCCGGTCGCTGCGATCCTCGACCACGGTCCGGATTACGCTTCCGCTGTCAACGCTGTCAAGGCGAACCTGACAGATATCATGATCGACAAGTCCTCTGAACCATACGAAGTCAACGTCGCAGAAACCAAGAAGGTCTGTGAACTGGCTCACGCTGCCGGCATGTATGTCGAAGCAGAATTAGGCCATGTCGGAAACGCTGACAACTATGATGAAGATGGTCATACAGCATTCACAGAGCCGGAAATGGCTGTCAAGTTCGTTGAAGAGACAGGATGTGACTTCCTGGCTGTCGCTGTCGGTACTGCTCATGGTCAGTATCCGAAGGGCATGAAGCCGGAGATCCAGTTCGAACTCCTCAAGGAATTAAGAGAAAAGGTTCCGGTACCGCTCGTATTACACGGTGGATCCGGTTCCGGTGATGACAACATCGCTGAAGCATGCCGTTTAGGTATCACGAAAGTCAACCTCGCTAACGACCTGTACCAGGGATGCATCAAGGAAGTCCTCGAACACGACTGGAGCAGCGGCTGGGCAGCTTATGGATTCTACGGCGTCGTCGCAGAAGGCTATAAGAAAGTTGCCAGACATTACTTCGATGTCTGCGGTTCTACCGGCAAGGCATGGGAATGCTCTCCGAAGGGTCTGACTTCCAAGACAGAAACAGAAACTGTTAAAGAAGGTTAATGATGATAAGGCGGACAGATGTCCGCCTTTTCTTTTTGATCAAATGACATGACGTACCTGTGCCTGGCATTCCCTGTTTTCTTTTGAAGGAAGAACCCATTATACTGAAAGAGTCAGGAGGAGATCTTTATGCATGATATCACACTGGGAAGCACCGGGATCACAGTCGTACAGAACTGTTTTGGGGCTCTGCCGATACAGAGAAGAGATAAGGAAACAGCGGTGAAGATCCTGCGCAGGGCCTATGAAGGCGGCATGCGTCTGTTCGATACCGCCAGAGCCTATACCGATTCCGAGGAGAAGCTCGGGGAAGCCCTGAAGATCTATCCGCGGGATAGCTACTACATCACGACAAAGACGACAGCCAAGACACCGGAAGGCTTCTGGAAGGATCTGGAGACTTCTTTAGAGAAGCTGCAGACTTCCTATATCGATGTCTATCAGTTCCACATGGTCAAACAGTGCTGGAAGCCTGGGGATGGCAGCGGGATGTATGAATGCATGGAGGAAGCCAAGAAGCAGGGAAAGATCCGTCATATCGGCGTCACGACCCATCTGGTACAGATCGCGGAAGAGATCATTGAAAGCGGACTGTATGAGACCCTGCAGTACCCTATGAGCTACATTTCCCTGGATAGAGAGATAGATCTCGTAGGGAAGTGTAAAGAGAAAAACATGGGTTTCATCTGTATGAAATCTTTGGCCGGAGGTCTTTTGACGAATACGGAAGCGATGACAGCCTTTGTCTCGCAGTTCGACAACGCGGCACCGATCTGGGGCATCCAGAAGGAAGAAGAACTGGAAGAATGGCTCTCCTATATGGATAAGGAAGTCAGTATGACAGAGGAGATACGCTCCTTCATCGAGAAGGAGAAGAAGGAACTCTCCGGAGACTTCTGCCGGGGATGCGGCTATTGTCTGCCGTGTCCTGTCGACATCGAGATCAACAATTCCGCCAGAATGTCTCAATTGATACGCCGTTCTCCGTCCGAGGGATATCTCTCGCCGGCATGGCAGGAGAAGATGATGCGGATCGAAAGCTGTCTGCACTGCTATCAGTGTGCTTCGAGATGTCCGTATGGTCTGGATACACCGAAGCTGCTGGAAAAGAACCTCGAGGATTATAAAAAGATCCTCAGCGGTGAAGTAAAAATCTGAAAAAGCCCTTGAAGGGCTTTTATTTTACGATGGCGGAACCGCCTATGAATTCCCGGATGATGGAGTTGTTGACGATGAGATCGTCATCCTCGATGGAACAGACGAAGTTCAGGTATCCCAGCATCCTCTGGGCCTCCGCGTATTCCGGTTCTTCACGTTTGATATCCAGAAGCAGGGCTTCCGCGTACTTCTTGAGAACAGGCAGTTCATAGATGCAGTTGGAGTTGAAGAAAGCATCAGCTTCTCTTGAAAGAGGGAAGATGTTGTTGTCTTCACCGGCTCTCACCTTCGGCCAGTCGCGCAGGGTATCCCGGGCAGATCTTCCCCGGAACTGGTAATCTCTCACCAGTCTTCTCAGCATCCTCGCATCCGTCGTCGGGAAGCGGTTGATGCGGTCCAGGGAGACCGGGGAGAACGGAGAGATGTAGATCTTGTATTTGGTGTCATCGGGGATGCCTTCCGTGAGCTTCGGATTGAGTCCGTGGATGCCTTCGATGACGATGATGGTATTCTCATCGATCTTGGTGATCCTCGTTCCGAAGATCTTCTTTCCCTGGATGAAGTCAAAGGCCGGGATATCAGTCTTCTCGCCTTTGAGAAGCTTGTTCATATCGGAAGTGAAGAGGGCGGTATCGACAGCGTTGATACTTTCAAAGTCCTTCTCCCCGTTTTCATCCAGAGGTGTCTCATCTCTCTCCAGGAAGTAATCGTCTGTTCCCAGGTAGAGGGTCTTCTTTCCGTTGGCTCTTAACTGGATGCAGAGTCTTTTCGCGAAGGTGGTCTTGCCGCTGGAGGACGGTCCGCAGATGAGGACGATCCTGTCCTTTCTCCGGATGATGTCATCAGAGAGCTCATTGATGCGCTTGTTGTGAAGGGCTTCCTGCAGGAGGAAGAGGTCTTCGTGGTCTTCTCCGGCTTTCTCATTCATATCGGAGATGTACTTGATCCCGGTGATGTGTCCCCAGTTGTAGGTCTGACGGAAGGCATCGTAGAGGATCTCTTCGTCATTGAACGGCATGAGGGCTGTCGGACTCTTCTGATGCGGGAAGCGTAAGAGAAGTCCGTGCTTGTATTTGCGCAGTTCAAAATACTGGAGGTAGGAAGTAGAAGGAACGGCCAGGGAGTAGAAGATGAGCTTCTCATCTGCCAGGGAGTAGATCGTCAGATCCTGTATCTTCGGCAGGGTCTTCAGGATCTTGTAGGTCTCCTGCTGTCCCAGTTCCCGGGCGATCTTCATCGTGTCTTTCCTCTTGCGATAGACCTTGACGATCGGGATGTCCTCATAGACGAGCTTCCACATCTCCTCTTCGATCTGTTTCAGATCCTCCTCATCGAGTTCTCTGCTGGTGGTGATGTAGAGACCCTTGTTGAGGGAATTTCGCACGTTGAAACGGATCTTTTTCCCAAGGAGCGTATGAAGGGCCTTGGAGAAAAGAAGGATGAGGGAATTCTGGTAGATCAGCCAGGTGGCCTGGTTTCTGAGGTCCAGGAATTCGATGGAACTGTCATGGGATATCTGATGGGTCAGGGCCCGGTAGGCGTTGTCCAGCTTGCAGGCATAGATCGGATAAGGCATCTGATCCTTAAAGTCATTCAGGATATCTTCGACGCGGATCCCGAAAGGGCGTTCGATTGTCTGTTCAGATAAATTAGGTCCTTTTACAGTGATCTTCATACTCTTATTGTACAATGATTCTCTATCAGGAAAAAGAAAAGCCGGTACATACCGGCTAGTGTTCGATGTTGCGGAATGTCTTGTGCAGAGGGAGATAGAGAAGCACAGCGACGATGACACAGACGACGGCGTTGACGAAGGTGACCCCCGTACTCCAGGCGACCATGATCGTGGCAGCCTCGATACTCATGCGCAGGATAAACTTTTTATAGAGATAGCCGAAGACCGGATCGATCACGACGTTGAATCCCAGGGCACAGATCGAAGAGATGAGGGTGATCCTGCGGATCTCCTTCGGATCGTCCTTTTCCTTCAGTTTCATCTTTTCCGCTGTTTTTCCGGCGATGAAGCCGATGGCGAATTTCATGAGGAACGTCTTTGGAGCCGAGAGGAGATAGCGCGGGTCCATGAGGTCGGCGATAGAAAGACCGACTGCTCCGGCGAGGCCTCCGTAATAAGGCCCTATCAGCCAGGCGGAGAGGACGACGACAGCGTTGGCGATGTGGATCGCGGTATTGGTGGTAGGTGATGTCGGGATGGAGATCTTCCCATAGGCAAAGGCTACGTAGTTGATCGCCGCAAACATGACCGAGAGAGTCAGCAGACGAATTCTCTTATCCATAAAGTCCTCCCTTCTTGCATATAATATAATTCAGCTTTGGGAAAATGGGAAGGAAAGTTATCTGCGGAACCGGGGGATGATATAATCGATTCAAAGAGGTAAGCCAGATGAAAAGTTTTGTTTATGATGTATCCACCAAGATCTATTTCGGTCCGGACCAGCTCGGTCATCTGAAAGAGGAGGTCAGCCGTTTCGGAAAGAAAGTTCTGCTGATATATGGAGGCGGCTCGATAAAAAGAAGCGGTCTGTATGACTCTATCCTGAAGGAACTGGACGGGATGGAGGTCTATGAATTCGGAGGGATCGAATCCAATCCGCGGAATACAACAGTCAATAAAGGGGCTTCCCTCTGTAAGGAAGAAGGGATCGATGTCATCCTCGCTGTCGGAGGCGGATCGGTCATCGACGCTTCGAAGGTCATGGCGGCTGCCAGGTATTATGAGGGCGACTGCTGGGATTTCATCAGCAGGAAGGCTGTGATCGAAAAGGCTCTGCCGGTCGTGAGTATCCTGACGATGGCGGCTACCGGCAGTGAAATGGACAAGACAGCTGTCATCACGAATGAAGAACTTCATAAAAAGGCATCGGTCAGCGATAAGCTGATCGAACCGGCGATATCCTTCCTGGATCCGACGCTGACCTTCTCTGTCTCGGAATACCAGACAGCCTGCGGCAGTGCCGATATCTTCTCCCATACGTGCGAGACGTATTTCTCGAGAGATGAGGGGATGCTGTTCCTCGATACGGTCATGGAAGGTCTCATGAGGACTGTCATACAGTGCGCACCGGTGGCCATGAAGACACCGGATGACTATGATGCCAGAGCGAATCTCATGTGGGCCTCTTCCTGGGCGATCAACGGCTTTGTGAGAGCGGACAAACCGCACAAGTGGCAGTGCCATGCGCTGGGACACGGTCTTTCGGCATTCTATGATATGACACACGGCCTCTCCCTGGCGATCGTAACACCGAGATGGATGAGAAAAGTCCTGAATGAAAAGACGGCGCACCGCTTCTATGAATATGCTGTGTATGTGTGGGGCGTCAGCGGGGAAGAAGAGGAAATGACAGCGGCTCTCAAGGGGATCGAAAAGACCGAAGAATTCCTCTATAAGACTCTCGGATTGGCCGGAAGTCTTGGGGAACTCGGCATCGGCAGCGAGCACTTTGAAGAGATGGCGGATGATCTGGTAAAGGACGGACCGCTGAGCGGCTATGTGGATCTGAGCAAGGAAGATATCCTGGAGATCTATCAGAACTGTCTGTAAAAGAGAAACGGCGAACAGGCCGTTTTTTCTTTTGGGAAGAGATCTGACAAGTGTAAACGCTTACCTCTATACCGGAAGAAAAATAGGGGATACCGGTCAGAAAAAGAGGACTATAATAGCATTTGTTGAAAGTAATTAGGGAGGTTGCGTATGCTTTATATTCTTGAATTGGCGATCACCCTGCTGGCCGGACTGATGCTGACGCGTCTGTTCAAATTATTACATCTCCATTTCCCGGATGTAACAGTTTATCTGCTGACAGGATTACTGGTCGGACCGTTTTTCCTGGGAAAGCTGGGAATCGAAGGACTGGGATTCAGTACCCTGGAAGAGGTGGAAAGTCTGAACCTCATCTCTACGGTCGCTCTGGGATTTATTGCCTTCTCCATCGGCTCGGAATTTAAGATGGAAAAACTGAAAAAGAGCGGGAAGACGACGATGATCATCGGGATCCTGCAGGCGGTAACTGCCTGTCTGCTGGTGGATGGTGCTCTTATAGCTCTGCATTTCATACTGGGAGAAGAAGCTCTTCCTCTGACTGTCTGTATCGTACTGGGAGCGATCGCTTCGGCAACAGCTCCTGCTGCTACGCTCATGGTCGTCCGACAGTATAAGGCGAAGGGACCGGTAACGGATCTCCTGCTGCCGATTGTCGCACTGGATGATGCGGCCGGACTTGTCCTGTTCGCAGTGAGCTTCGGGGTCGCCCAGGCTCTTCAGGGCGGTGTGCTGAGTGTCGGATCCATCCTGTTTGAGCCTCTTGTGGAGATCATGTCTTCACTGCTTTTGGGGGCTCTGCTGGGGCTTCTGCTTTCGAAACTGGAAAGCCTCTTCTTCTCGGATGACAACCGCATGTCGATGACGGTCACGTTCGTCCTGCTGGCGATAGCCGTATCTTCTATCCGCATCGAACTCAGCGCTGTCACCGTGAGCTTTTCAAGCCTGCTGACGATGATGATGCTGGGAAGCGTCTTCTGCAACACTTCAGAGTATGCGGAGGGGATATTTGAAAAGGCGGAGCACTGGACAGCACCGCTCTACGTTGCTTTCTTTGTGATCAGCGGCGCGGAACTCGATCTGTCGGTCTTTTCCAATCTGCCGATCCTGCTCTGCGGTGCCGTCTATATCCTCGTGAGATGCATCGGTAAATATCTCGGTGCTTCTATTCCTTCTGCCTTGCTGAAAGAAGACAGAAACGTCACGAAGTATCTCGGGATCACTCTGTTTCCGCAGGCTGGTGTCGCGCTCGGCATGGTGAATGTCGCACAGTCTCTGGGAGCAGCAGAAGGAGCTCTGATCAGGAACATCATCCTGATGTCTGTACTAGTGTATGAACTTATCGGTCCGTCTCTGACAAAGGCCGCGCTGGTCAAGGCCGGAGAGGTCAGGACGCCTGAAACTGTCGTGAAAGAAAACTCTGAACTGCAGCCGCAGGGAAGTGAAGCATAAAGGGAGCGATCCCTTTTTGTTTTGAAAAAGAAGGGAATGGACATGATATTATAGGGAATATTGGGGGGTGCCACATGAATAAGGAATATGTCAAATTCTTTGGGTGGGATGAGGCTCTGATGTCTCCTGCCTGTGATAAATATAAGATCATTCAGGACCCGAGAGATCTCTATGAGATCCTGACCGGTCTATGGTCAAAGGAGACCTGTGCGCCCCGCATGAGAGAAGAGTGGGCAGAGAAAGACTGCTCTTACGGGCAGTGTTCGATCACTGCCTTCCTCGTACAGGACATCTTCGGAGGAGAAGTCAGAGGGATCGAATTGCCGGACGGGAATTTCCACTGCTTCAACGAGATCGATGGACACTGTTTTGACCTCACGAGCGGACAGTTCCTTCCTGAGGTGCTGGACTATGAAACAGCTATGCCGCAGAGCAGAGAGGTCCATTTCTCCAAAGAAGAAAAAAGACAGCGCTATGAGCTGCTGAAGAAAAGACTGGAAACATATCTGGAAGAAACCGGAGAGAAGTGTGTCCTGGTCACGAATGATGACGGCATCGATTCCGAGGGACTTCTGCGTCTGGCAGAAACTGCCCGTCATTTCGGAAAGGTATGGGTCGTAGCTCCGGATGGGCAGCGTAGTGCAGCTTCTCACAGCATCACCATCCACGATCATATCGATCTCCATCCGTATGAATATCCGCTGAATGACGTTCAGGCTCTTTCCTGCAGCGGGACGCCGGCTGACTGCGTGAGAGTCGGCATCCATTTTGTCATGCCGAAAAAACCGGATCTCATCCTGTCGGGCATCAACAAGGGTTTCAACCTGGCTACCGACATCCAGTATTCCGCAACAGCCGGTGCGGCTTTGGAGGGCTCTTTCCAGGGCGTTTCCTCGATCGCGGTGTCGGAGGGTCCGGGAGGTGTTCATGATACGACCGATCACTGGCTGGTCCCTGTGCTGAGAAGACTGTCCCGCATGAAAATAGAGCAGGAAGTGATATTCAATATCAATTTTCCGGATATTCCTGTATCGGAATGCCGGGGACTCCTGTTTGACAGAAAAGTCTCGAAAGCGACTGTCTTCGATGACCGTTACGTCCAGAAAGAAGCGCTCCCGAACGGCGGCTACAGAGTCAAAGTCAACGGAACACAGTCGAAGATCGCCGAAGAGGGAACGGACTACAGAGCGGTCATGGACTCCTATATCTCGGTCGGTCTGGTGAAGAATATAGGATAGAGATATATAAACGAAGAAAAAGTCTAAAAAAATCGAAAAAAGGGTGAGGAATTTCACCCTTTTGTGTCAATTAAGTAGTAGAAGGGGGTGGCGTATATGAACAGATCCTACCGCTATCTACTGAAACCTGACAGAAAACAGAAGGACATCATTAACGGCATTATTCGCGATGTCAACTTCCTGAAGAAGCACTATCTTGAAGATGAAGAGAAAGGGAGAAAGTTTGACCGGCTGCTGAAAGATGTATTGAACGGGTATATCAGAGAGTACCCGGAGCTTCGGAACTCGGACAAATCAGCACTGCTGAATGTATTGTTTCAGATCAGTGGAAAGAAGAGAAGAGAGAGCGGAAAAATACCGTATACAGCCAGGTATACGACATCGAACTATCACGGAAAGATCAAAGCCGGTGAGACAGTCTGGCTGCCGCTGGTCGGCGAAGTTGTGATGGTATATCACAGGCCTGTTCCGAAAGAGTGTGAAATCAAGAGCGCGACAATATCGAGGAATAACCTCGGAGAGTATCACATCTCTTTTCTGACTGAGTTTGACTGCGGAATCAGAAACCTGAAACTCGATGTGCGCAATTCTGTGGGACTGGATTATTCATCAGCGAATCTTTTTGTGGATGACACAGGTAGAAGGATAGATATCCCGCATTTCTACCGTGAAAAAGAAAAGCGGATCATTAAACTGATCGATGAGATGAAACGCTGTGAGAAAGGGAGCGCAAACTATTTTGAGAAAAGAAACAGACTGAACAGGACATACAAAAACATCGCTTCAAGAAGAAGCGACTATCTTCACAAACTGTCCGCGTCGATCGCGGAACAGTATGACATCGTATGTATAGAAGATCTGGACGTACAATCGATCTCTAAACTGAAAAACCTCGCAAAGGCAACGTATGACAATTCGTATACGCTGTTTACAAATATGCTGAAATACAAGCTGGAAGAAAGGGGAAAGAAATTGATCATGATCGACAGATGGTATCCGTCTTCGAAGAAGTGCAGCTGCTGCGGTGCTGTCAACACAGATCTGAAGATGGGTGAAAGAGTCTGGACATGTTCGAGGTGCGGAGAAACACATGACCGCGATATCAATGCGGCAGTGAATATCCGCCGGGAAGGAATCAGGAAGTATTTAAACGCCGTAGGATGACCGGTGTGTGCCCTTGAAAGAGGGAAGTCCATTGCACAACGCGTATGGATGCATCACGGGCTGAATGGACTACCCGGCTATGGGCTGGCACTCACCGGTTCCATAAAATGGCCAGCGAGCAATCGACGTGCTCGTTGGCACGAGCACGCGTTTGCCGCTGTACCGAAAGGCCTGTAGCCGGAGTCCAACTTTATTGACTTGATAAGCGTGAGGTCGAGGTCGTTCAAGTCCATCTTCTAGCTCAGCTGGCAATGGACAACGATCCCGCGGAAAATATAAAAACGCCTGATAACAGGCGTTTCTTTTCAAATGGTGGAGCATAGCGGGATCGAACCGCTGACCCCCTGCTTGCAAAGCAGGTGCTCTCCCAGCTGAGCTAATACCCCAAGCGATGGTGGGCCTGAATGGACTTGAACCAACGACCCCACGCTTATCAAGCGTGTGCTCTAACCAACTGAGCTACAGGCCCACATCTGCACCAACGCTTTATTATTGTATCCAAATACCCGTAAGATGTCAAATGGTATTTTTTATGTTATAGTAGAAATACGCAATGAAGAAATTCCTGACTGTATTTTTACTGCTGATACTTGCTGTCGGACTCTGCGGATTCGACTCGGACACGGGCGATGAAGAGGACAGACCTTTTGATATTGACGATCTGACTGATTACCAGAAAGAGTTTGAAAGCGAAGAGATCAGCGTCTGCAGTATCGGCAAAGCCAAGACGTATATGGACTACCGCGCAGTCACGGCGACCGGTTCCCGCCAGTACTGGTATATCCATAATTTCATGACTGTCGATCCGGAAACCGGGTTCTTATATGACGAGGACGGCTTTATCGGCGTTGCGCTTGGTTCCTTCTACGGCGTGATCGGTGACCGTTATTACTTCACATTGGATTCCGGTATCGTTCTGCCTCTGGTCAAAGTAGAAGAGAAGGCCGATATCGATACAGACGCAAGCGGCTGTTACCACTATGACGACGGCAGTGTCATCGAGTTCGTCATCGACAAAAATGCGGCCAATTCCTATTTTAGTTATTACGAGAACGGGCTTGTGCTCTCCGGCAACTATAACAACTATGAACTCTTCCGGGGCAGCATCGCCTCTGTTGAAAAAGTCACGGATGTCAGAAAAGAAGACTATGTGACGTTCGAAAAGGAAGATGACGTCTCCTTCCCGGAAACCGACATCTTCGATTACGCAAGCGGATACTAGGTAGCAGCGACTGCTGCCTTTTTTATATAATAGAATCATGCAGAAAGTCTTGGTCATCGCCGGACCTACGGCTGTAGGAAAAACATCGTTTGGGATCGAATGTGCCAAACGCTTTTGCGGTGAGATCATTTCCGGAGATTCTGTTCAGGTGTACCGGGGAATGGACATCGGCTCCGCAAAGGCCACCCTTGAGGAACAGAAAGAAGTCAAACACCATCTCCTGGACATCCGCGATCCTGACGAGTCATACAGCGTCAGGGATTTCCAGGAAGAAGCCAGAAAGATGATAGACGCTCTTTCGAGCGAAGGGAAGCTGCCGATCATTGTCGGCGGTACCGGTCTTTATATCAAAGCCTGCCTATATGATTATGTTTTTCCGGACGAAGAAGGCGAAGATGACCTGTATGAAGAACTGACCAATCAGCAGATCTACGATCTCCTGAAGGAAAAAGACCCTGCAGCACTTGAAAAGATCCACATCAACAACCGCAAGAGACTGGTCAGAGCTCTGAACATCGCTGAAAAGCATCCTTTCAACATCACGGACATCAAGTCCTCCCAGGAACACTGCTGTCTCTATGATGCCCTGATCATAGGACTGACCGAGGAGAGAACTGTCCTTTATGAAAGAATTGAAAAGCGAGTAGATAAAATGCTGGAGGAAGGTCTGCTGGAGGAGATCAGGACACTCTTAGATAAGGGGATCACCTTCGATCACCGTTCCATGAGCGGGATAGGGTATAAGGAATTCCGCGGCTACTTTGAAGGGAATGCTTCTTTAGAAGAATGCCGGGAAGCGGTATTGAGAAATACCCGGCACTTTGTCAAAAGACAGTACACCTGGTTCAACAATCAGCTCGATGTACACTGGTTCTCCGATACCAATGAGGCATTAGAGGCCGTCAAGGCCTGGCTCATGGGCTGAGCTGTATATTCGTATCGGAAACGGAAGTATACTATAATATACAGAAGGAGGTAATCAATTATGCCAAATTATGATAACGAATTCAGTAATAGATATGATTCACTCACATTCCGTGATTTTCTCAACAGAACATATGTTGTCGTCGCTTTAGGTCTTCTGATCTCCGCCGGTTTTGCGTTTATCGGAAGTTTCCTCTTCCCGAGGATCCCTGCAGGTTTCACTCTGATGGCTGTAGTGGCTTCTGCCGTTCTTGAGATCGGTATTGCGATCTTCTTCTCCACCAGACTCACCAGAATGGAAAACAAGACTGCCTGGATCTGCTACTTCCTCTACAGTGCATTTACGGGCGTTTCCCTGTCCTTTATCCTTATGGCCTATACGGCCGCATCGGTCATGGTCGCCTTCGTATCCACTTCTGTCCTCTTTGCCTGCATGGCCATCATCGGCTATACGACAAAGATCGACACAAGCCGTTTCGGAGGAATGCTCCTCGGTGCTCTGATCGCCATGATCATAACGACACTTCTCAACGTATTCATCTTCCGCTCCGGCATGATCTCGACCGTGATGTGTTACGCAGGTATCCTCATCTTCCTGGGTCTTATTGCCTATGATACACAGAAACTGCGTCATCTCTATAACGCCGGTCTCTCCAACAGTATGATCTCTGAGAACCTGATGATCTACGGAGCTTTTGAACTCTATCTGGACTTCATCAATCTGTTCCTCAGACTGGTACAGATTTTCGGAAAAAGAAGGGATTGAACCTTCTTTTCTTTTGGGATAAAGTAAAAACATATTGATTGGGAGGAACTCTATGAAAGCACTTGAAGTAAAAATCAAAAAAGAAGGCAAAGTATTTCCGGGAGAGATCTTAAAAATCGATAATTTCCTGAATCATCAGATCGACACGAGATTCCTTGATGAGATCGGACAGGAATTCAGAAGACTGTTTGATAAGGAAGTGACGAAGATCCTGACGATTGAAGCAAGCGGTATCGCCATCGCCACAGCGACTGCCCGTTACTACGACTTCTGTCCGGTCCTGTTTGCGAAGAAGATCGCGGCAGCGAACATGAGCGACGCTGTTTATTCTGCTGAGCTGTTCTCCTATACGAGAAAACAGACCTTCTATGCGAGCGTTGCGAAAGAGTACCTCAATGAAAATGATAAAGTTCTCATCATAGATGACTTCCTCGCGAACGGCGAAGCGCTGAACGCCCTGGTAAGTCTCTGCAAGCAGGCCGGTGCCGAGATCGTCGGCTGCGGTATCGTTGTGGAAAAGGGATATCAGCCGGGAGGCAGAAAGATCCGCGAAATGGGCATTGATGTCCAGTCTCTGGCGATCGTTTCCTCTATGACAGACGATTCTATAGAATTCGCAGATCAGCCGCTGTAGAGATCTGTTCCATCCAAAAAACACAAGTAAAAAAAGACCCTGTCTCATCCATTGAGAATGAAGCGGGGTCTTTTAGTTAAGCGTGTTACTTGACGATGATGTCTTTTTCTACTGTTCCGATTCCTTCGACAGTTACTTTCAGCTTTGCGGTGCCGCTGCCGCCGGTAGTAGCTATATAAGCTCCGGTCATGCCGCCTTCAAGGCAGGATACAGAAGGTCCTTTCAGTTCGATCGGTCCCTCGACTTCAAAGAAACACGGATACTGCGCATACGGCGCGATCGTATCGTTTCCGTCAAGAACTCTGACACGGACTGCTGCCATATCGTAAGTTTCTTTCTCTTCTAATTCACAGCTGCTGAGTTTGACTTCCAGATGGAGATCGCAGTTCGGGGAAAGTGTTCTGGAGGCGACGACCTGGCCGTCTTTTACAGCGTCGAATCTCCAGACTGTTGCGTCACCGCCCCAGTTTCCGATATAGCGGTTGTAGAGATCCTTGAGGTCATCGTAGTTCATGTGATACTTCTTCATGACATATTCGACCTTGACCTTGTCCTTGATCGGCATGTCATCAAGACCGTGGACCTTTGCGGAGAGAAGGAGATCGTGAAGGAGCTCGTTCTGTTCGCCTTCAAAACCTTCATTGGTCTTCAGCAGTTCGCCGACTGTATCGTCGACGAGGATCGGCCCGTGCTTAAGAGCCGTAAATGCCGATTTGCTCAGGTCCGTGACGAACTGTCCGTTCTTGTACAGAGATACCTTGTCTGCGTTGGTAAATACGTAGACTTCCCGGACATTACCTCCCGGATAGTCTCCGATATCCATGGAAGAACCGACTTCCAGGACCGGTCTGTCATCACCCTGCATAGCATAGGTCATAGCTGCGAGTTTCGGGTTGCGGAAGCTGTCGAGGACGCCGTGGTAGCAGATCCTGTCGCCGGAACCGAAGTCCTTATGTGTTGCATAGTCGAACATGCACCACTGGTAGCATCCGACATGCTGTCCGTCTGCCATTGCGTCATTCAGGACACGTGCATGGCGCAGTGCGTGAGACTGGCGTTTCTCCCAGGTATCATAGCTCTTGGTCGGGAACATATGTCCATTGGCTTCAGAAATGATGAGAGGCTTATCCATATGCTTTGTGACATCTTTTTTCGGCAGGACACCCGGATTCTCTCCGGTATGGGAGAAGTCGTTATAGGAATAGACATCTTCCAGAAGGGAACTCTCGCGGATGTAGCGGACACCGGATGTCGGACGTGAATCGTCCAGTTCATGGGCGATGGCGTTGGTCCTGGTATAGAACTCGTCATCATCCTGGCTTTCGTTGATACGGACGCCCCATAAGACAATAGAAGGGTGGTTGCGGTACTGAATGACCATTTCTCTTACGGTATCGCAGGCGACCTGCTTCCATTCTTCGTTTCCGATATGCTGCCAGCCCGGGATCTCCGTGAAGACCAGGAGACCGAGACGGTCACATTCATCCAGGAATGCCTGGGACTGCGGATAATGGGAAGTTCTCACACCATTGCAGGAGAGTTCCTCTTTTAAGATCCTGGCATCCTCTCTCTGCAGAGATTCCGTTGCGGCATAGCCGATGTATGGATAGCACTGGTGTCTGTCGAGACCGTGGATAAAGGTCTTTTCGCCATTGAGATAGAAACCGTCCGGTTTGAATTCGATCTTTCGGAAGCCGAATGTCACTTCCTTGACAGCGCCGTTGTTCAGGCTGACGCGGAGCGTATAGAGATAAGGGTCTTTGTCAGACCATATTCTGGCATCCTGCAGATCGATCCGGAATGTCTCGTCAGTACCGGTGATCTCATAGACGAGAGTATCTTCTGCCGAGAAGATCTGAACTGTTTTCTCAATATCCTTCTTAGGATCGACCGATACGGTCACTTCGATCTTCCGGACATCTGTATTCTTTACGAAGATGTCGTCGATATACGTCTCTTCTTCAACATCGAGCCAGACCGGGCGGTAGATACCTCCATAGGTAAGGTAATCGATGACATAGCCGAACGGCGGAACAGCCGGATTCTCAGTAGAATCCAGACGGACGACGATCAGATTGTCTTTTCCGTATTCGACCAGATCGCTGATCTCTGCCCGGAAGGCCGTATAGCCGCAATAGTGCTCGGCTGCCTTTTTTCCGTTTACATAGACACAGGCGATATGGGCAGCACCTTCAAAGTGCAGGAAGAGACGCTTGCCCTGATATTTTTCGGGAACAAACAGTGTTTTCCGGTAACCTGAGATCATCTGATAATCTTTATCGTTGGCGTAATGCAGCGGCAGTGTCTTGACGGTATGCGGGATCCTGATGGTCTCCGCAGCGCCTTTTCCCTCGAGGAATTCTTCATTGAACTCCGGAGTGAACTGCCAATCGTTATTAATAGGGATCATGTGTTTTCCTCCGATATCTTTATATCATATCTATTGTAGGGGAAAAGAGAAAGAAGAGAAAGATGAAAAAGAGATATCGGAGCTTTTCTCTCGTGATGGGAAAGTCTCCGTTCTTGGAGTATAATGAGTGCATGAAAAAGTTTCTGGCTATATTACTGTGCAAGATCCTCAGGATCATCGGAAAACTCGTCGGGAAGGGTTCCTCCCTCCCGGGCAAATACGCTCTGAAAGTCGATCCGGACATTCTGTCCAAGGTGAAGCTTCCGGAGTATGTCATCGCTGTCACCGGCTCCAACGGTAAGACTTCGACCGTAGAAATGATCGAAAAGATGCTGAGCGATGCCGGCTATTCTGTCGCCTACAACAAGGAAGGCTCCAACCAGATCGAAGGTGTTACGACATTCCTGTTAGAAAACTGTGATCTTTCAGGCAAGTTCCTCAAGGACATCGTCCTGATCGAATCGGACGAACGCTATGCCCGTCATACGTTCCGGCACTTCCATCCGAGCCATTACATCTTTACCAACCTCTATCGCGATCAGCTGACGAGGAACGGTCACCCGGAATGGATATTCGACATCCTGAAAGACAGCATCTATGATGATTCCATCCTGATCCTCAACGCAGACGATCCTCTTGTCTCCTCCTTTGGGAAAGACCATCCGAACAAGGTCTATACCTTCGGCATCGATGAACTGCCGGAAGATACGAAGGAGAATGTCTCCCGCTATAACGACGGACTCTACTGTCCTGTCTGCGGAGAGAAGATGGTCTATGACTATATCCACTTCAATCATGTAGGTTCCTACCGCTGCACACACTGCGGTTTCCAAAGAGGAGAACCGGATTACCGGATCACCTCAGTCGATCTTTCGGAAGGGAAGCTGGTCCTAGACGGAAAGTATACCGTCGACCTGGCACTGAAGTCCCTGTACAATGCCTACAACATCCTCTCCTGCTACGCGATCGGCAGACTGATGGGGATCGAAGGAGAGAAGATCGTTCATTCCCTGAATCACTACATCCTGAAAAACGGAAGAGTCGTGGAATTCCGCATCGGTGATAAGAAGGGGACCTTCCTGACTTCCAAACACGAGAATTCCATCTCCTACGGCCAGTCACTGAGAGTAGCGGCCAATGACCCGGGAGATGTCACTGTCTATATCATGGTCGACGCGATCTCCCGCAAGTACTTCACCAGCGAGACATCCTGGCTGTGGGATATCGATTTTGAACTGCTTCAGAGCAGAAATATCCAGAAGATCGTCATCGGCGGACGCTATGTCTATGACGTTGCGGAACGTCTGAGCTATGCCGGGATCGATTTCTCAAAAGTCTCCCTTCACGAAGATATCCAGGAGGCTATCGATGACCTGAAGGAGAATGCGGCAGGCCACATCTATGCGATCACCTGCTTCTCCGACCAGGATAAGCTGCTTAACAGAGTGGAGGTGCTCTCATGAAGATCCTGCACTGGTATCACGATCTGATGAATCTCTATGGCGACTACGGCAACATGGAGGTCCTGAAGAAACACCTGGAAGACCAGGGAGAAGAAGTCCTGATCGACAGAAAGAGTCTGAAGGAAGATGTCTGTCCGGAAGACTACGATATGATCTACATCGGTTCCGGCACAGAGAAGAAACAGGAGATGGCGAGGGCCGACATCCTGAGATACCGGAAAGACCTCAAGCTCTTCATTGAAGAAGGCGGCCTTCTTCTGGCGACCGGCAACGCGATGGAACTCTTCGGAAAGACGATAGACGGAAAGGAAGCTTTGAACATCCTTCCATTTGAGACGGTCCTCACCAAAGACCGCTACACCGGAGATGTCATCCTGCACAATGATGAGATGGGTGATATCGTCGGCTTCATCAACAAGTGTTCCCTCATCCAGGGCGGAAAGGAGAACGCTCTGTTCACCTATTCCTTCCGGGATGCGAATCTGAAGGACAACGATTGGGAAGGCTTCGTCTATAAGAACCTCTACGGTACCCACGTGATCGGGCCTCTGCTGGTCAAGAACCCTGCGTTTATGAAGCGCGTTATGACGATACTGCTGGAAAAGAAGGGGAAGACCCTGAAACCGGTGTCGTATCCATATGAAGAAAAAAGCTATCAGGTCACGCTGAATGCCCTGTCCGGAAGGAAGTCCTCCTGATGGGCAACACCTTCTACTTTGACTGGGAGATCTCTTTGATCTCCTTTCTTCAAGACCTCTTAGGAAAGAACGGTGTCCGTCTTTTCTCCTTTTTCTCATTCTTCGGAGAAGAGATCTTTCTGGTCTTTCTGATCGGCCTGTTCTACTGGGGCATAGACCGTCATAAGGGACGTGTCCTGGCGATGTCTGTACTATTCGCGGGCGTCTTTAATTCCATGATCAAGAACATCTTCCTGCGCAACCGTCCTTACCTCGTCTCGGATGAGATAGACCTTCTCAAACCGGTAGATCCCAACGCCGATCCGATGGATATCGCTGCGCAGGGATACTCCTTCCCGAGCGGCCATTCCGCCAATGTCACAGCGGCCTTTACCGCTCTCTTCCTCCTCTTCCGGAAAAGAGGACTTCTCGTGATCGGAGTCATCCTGTCGCTGCTTACCGGCATCTCCCGTTTCGTCCTGGGAGCGCATTTTCCAAGTGATGTCCTGGCCGGATGGGCGTGCGGCATCCTGACTGTCCTGCTGACCCACTATCTGCAGAAGCGTTTTGAAAGAAAGAGACTGTATCTGATACTGATACTGATATGCCTGCCGGGTCTCTTCTACTGCCGGAGCTCTGACTACTTCTCGGAATACGGGATCCTTCTGGGCTTTTTCGCAGGAGATCTCTACGCAGAACGTTTCAATGGCTTCTCCTATACAGATAACCATTTCTATCAGATCATCCGCACCCTGGGAGGCGCTCTGATAATCGTAGGAGTCAACGCATTATTAAAAGTTCCTTTCGACAGGGAGTTCTTGGAATCTGCAGCACTGCTGCCGTTCCTGTTCAGGACCTTCCGCTATTTTCTGGGAACTTTCCTGGCAATCGGGATCTATCCTTATCTCTTTTCCGTTTTCGGAAAGAAAACTACTGATCAGCGATCGAGGAGAGGATAAACGCGAGATCGGCGATGTGATGGATGACCGGGATATCTTCCCTCATCTTCCTCTCGGCGAACGGCCACATCCAGACAGGGTTCATCCCTGCCTTTTTTGCGCCTCGGATGTCTGTCCGGAAGCCGTCTCCCACAAAGACACATTCCTCCGGCTTTACGCCGAGCTTCTCGGCAGCCATCAGGAAGATCCTCGTGTCTGGCTTGGAGATGCCGACAGCACCGGAGATGAAGACTTCATCGAAGTAGTGAAGGATGCCGGAGTGCTCCAGCTTGTCTCTTTGGCCGCGGGCGTCGCCGTTGGTGATGACAGCCAGCTTATAGTACGGACGGAGCAGCTCCAGAAGATCGGCAGCGCCGTCGAAACATTCTGCATAGCGTCCGAGATTCGTCTCCCAGAATTCGTTGAGATCCCCCGGATAGAGTTCGATATCGTAGAGCTTTCTGATCATGTCATTGACGTAGGTCTTGCTGACGAAACCCTGCTGATCCAGGATCATGCAGGACTGGATGATGCATTCCTGATCGAAAGAGTCGAGTTCCGAATGATGGGTCTCCACGATCTCGCGGTATAAGTCATAGGCATAGGATTCCCTGTTTCCCAGTGTGTTGTCGTAATCAAATAAAACAGCTTTGATCATAATAGCCTCCTGTTTATCTGTTACGTTTTATTATATAGAATGTGACCGAAAAAACAGACAGAAACAGTACCGGCTTTTTGGTATGCTGAAAGTATGAAAGAGAAACGCACCTTCATCGCCATCGATCTCAAGTCTTTCTACGCTTCTGTTGAATGCGTGGAGGCCGGGATCGATCCGCTCACATCCAATCTCGTTGTCGCCGATGAGTCGCGGACGGCCAAGACGATCTGTCTGGCTGTCTCTCCGTCTTTGAAGGCACACGGTATCTCCGGCAGGGCCCGGCTTTTTGAAGTGATACAGCGGGTGAAGGAAGTCAACGAGGAGAGGCGCAGGAAGGCGCCGGGAGGAAAGTTCCACGGGAAGTCCTGGAAGGCGAAGGAACTCGAGGAAGACCCGGGTCTGGAGCTCGACTACCTCGTCGCCGAGCCGCGTATGGCGTATTATATCGAATACAGTACGAAGATCTATGAGATCTATCTGAAATATGTCGCTCCGGAAGATATCCACGTCTATTCGATCGATGAAGTCTTCATCGACGCGACAAAGTACCTGAAGCTCATGAAGATGTCTGCCCATGAGCTGGCTATGACGATGATACGGGATGTTCTGTACAATACCGGGATCACAGCGACAGCCGGGATAGGTCCGAATCTCTATCTCTGCAAGGTCGCCATGGATATCGTCGCCAAGCACATACCGGCTGACAGGGACGGCGTGCGCATCGCCGAGATCGATGAGATCTCCTACCGGGAGCTGCTCTGGGATCATCAGCCGCTGACAGACTTCTGGAGAGTCGGAGGCGGGATCTCACGGCGTCTGGCGAAGTACGGCATCTATACGATGGGTGACCTGGCTCTGTATTCGATCGACCATGAAGATGATCTCTTCAAAGAGTTCGGTATCAATGCGGAACTGCTGATAGACCATGCCTGGGGATATGAACCCTGCCGGATGGAGGACATCAAGTCCTACCTTCCGAACTCCAATTCCCTTTCCAACGGGCAGGTCCTCAAGGAACCGTATTCCTTTGAAAAGGGGAAAGTCATCGTCAGGGAAATGGCCTATTCCCTTTCTCTGGATCTTGTGGACAAAGGACTTGTGACCGACCATGTCTCCCTGTATATCGGCTACGATTCCTCTTCGGCTGACGAATATTACCGGGGTGAGAGGACCAAAGATTTCTATGGCCGCATAGCACCGAAACCCGCCCATTCCTCCCTGCCGCTGGGCCGCTTCACATCTTCGGAAACGATCATCTCTGCCGCCCTGGTAAAGATCTATGAGAAGATCGTCGATCCGGGACTGACGATACGGCGCATCAACATCTGCGCTGACCGCGTCCTCACCAAGAAGACGGCTTCTTCCATCACCATGGTCGAACAGACCGATCTCTTCAGAGACCACGAGGAAGAAGAGCGGAGAAGAAAGAAAGAAGAGAAGACCATCGAGAAGGATGAGAAGACGATGGAAGCCATCCTGCAGATCAAGAGCCGTTTCGGGAAGAATGCGGTCTTCAAGGGTCTCAATCTTGAAGAAGGGGCGACGGGTCTTGAGAGAAACAAGCAGATCGGAGGACACAAGGAATGAACCCGAAATACGAGAAGATCCTCCATGCGGAACACCATTACTCTTCCAAAAGGAAACTTATGCCCCTCTATGACAGAGCGGCGCAATTCGCTCCGTTCGCGGCCCTTACCGGACATGGCGCTGCCATCCGGGAAACGGCCCGTCTTACTGAAGAAGAGATCGAGCTCTCTCCGGAAGAGACGGAAGAACTCAACCGGAAGTTCCTCTATCTTCAGAATCACCTCGATTCTGCCGGCGAAGTGACGATCACCCACTTTGTCTATGACAGATACAAATACGGCGGAAAATACGTCGACACCAGGATAAAGATCCGCACGATCGATCTGACAAGAAGACTCCTGATCACTGCCGATAAGAAGACTTATGACATCGATCTGATCATCGATATCGACTGTGATCTCTTTCATAACGTATTCGATTAGAAAGAAGGAAACTCTATGCGCAATTCGGAATACCTGTATCACGAAGAAAGAAAAGCCGGGAGGAATGTCCTTATCGGAGCCGGTCTGCTGGGACTGGCTGTCCTGCTTCTGGTGGTGGGATTCTTCCACTTTGGAGACGCTAAGAAGCATGCGGAACATCTCAACGATGTCATCCTTTCAGAGGGAGAAAAGACCGGAAAGATCGCCTACGTCGATGTGGACGGTTTCTTTCAGTTTGCCTCCTATGGCGATGACTTAGGCTACTATATCGCCTATGATGAAGACTTCTTCTACATCGTCACGATCCTGGAAAAGGACTTTGACCACTTCGCCGGTCAGTTCGATGAAAACAGTGATGAGATGGTCCGTCTATGGGGTTATACACAGGAGATCCCTTCCGAGGCGAAGAGCTACGCCGTTGAGGGGATGAACGAGGAATTCGAACAAGAGGTCATGACGATGTCTGACTTCACAGATGTCTTCGGAGATATCATGCTGGAAGTCAGAAGGACGTCCTATGTCACGGGCATCGGCGGCTATATGAAGACCGCCTGGCTCGAATCCTGCCTGTCGGTCGTGCTGTTCCTGATCGGAGCTGTGCTCTTTTTCGGAGGCCGTTCTTCCAAGAAGTCCTATGATTCCTTCCTGGACGCAGACAACCGCGATGCTTCCTGGTTCTTAGAGGAAGCGGATGATCCGGAGAGTGTCCTGGACGAAAAGGGGAAGATGATCTTCGGACCGCAGTCCCTGATCCTTTACAATGAAAAACCGGAAGGGATCGAATACGAAGATATCCTCTGGGTCTATGTCACCCAGCACCGCACCAACGGGATCCCGGATTTCAGCTTCCTGAACATCTGCCTGAAGGACGGCAGGAGACTATCTTCCGGTAACCGCAGAACAGCCGGAAAAAAGAACAGGGAAGCCGCCGAGGAAGAACATAACGAGGCGATCGCCAGGATACAGAAGAGAAATCCGGAACTGCTGATCGGGTATACGGAAAAGAACGAGGAGGTCTATCAGGAGAGAGTCCATGGAGAGATTTGAGAAGATACAGAAGCTCGTACATGATTTCAATGAGGAGAGAGACTGGGACCAGTTCCACAGTCCTGTCAACCTCGCCAAGTCCGTCTGCATCGAAGCAGGAGAACTGCTGGAATGCTTCCAGTGGGATGATGAAAACTTTGACAGGGAAGCCGTCGCTGATGAGATGGCTGATGTCTTCACCTATCTCCTGGATATGTCCGAATGACTGGACATCGATCTTCTGGAGGCCACGGAAAAGAAGATGGCCAAGAACATCGCCAAGTATCCGGTGGAGAAGGCAAGGGGAAAGAATACCAAATACGACAGACTCTAGGGCACACAGCCCTTTTCTTCAGCCCTTTTCAAGCGAAAAACCTATAGGGTATAATGAGGAAAAGATGCAGTTTATATCATCTATCGCAAGAAAGGAGCGTAACACATGATCCGTACGAATGTCGTCGAACTCACCGTCATCCCTGCTGTTGCGTATCGCCAGAAACTTCCTTCGGGAGGTTCCGGTATCACCATCTTACGTTATGGAGAAAAACAGCCGGGGATCGCATCGATCTCCACCAGAAGCGGGAAAGCCATTCCGGCCGCCAACACACCGCTGAAACTGTATCCTGAGGAGGCCTTCGACGAGGCCATCCGTCTGACCACAGGCCTGCCTTATAAGAAACAGGGTAGTGTCGTCCTCAAAAAGAAGAAAGTGGAAGAAGTCAAAGAAAAGAAAGAGGAAGAACCGGTCGCTGTCGACATGGCCGATTATGACGCCATCGCCGCCAAGTACACCGATAAGACCGGCAAGCTCTCCTACGATCTCTTCAACAAAGACCTGATCCGTTTCGCCAAGACGTCCTCTGTCGTCCGGGAGATGATCGCCGAAAGAGTGACAGTCGGCCGCGTCCGCAAGTACATCGCCGGTGTCAAGTTCCGCAACATCACCGGGAACCACGATCTCACCGACAAGCAGGTCAAGGCATTATCGGACATGCTGGACAATGTCCACCCGGCAGGTCTCTACAAAGATCTCAACGACTATCTGCGAAGAGAGCTCTCCAAACAGAAGAAGTAGAAGATCCCGAAAGGGGGTCTTTTTTCTGACTTATAATGAAATCATGCAGACAGTAGATCAGGCACTGAAGAAACTGGAGAAGTCCTCCTTCCGCTCCTCGTTTCACCTGAACGAAAAAGACAGGACTTACGTGACAGAAAAAGGCATGGCCGTCATTGAAAGACACGCTCATGATTTCGTGCGCGATAAACTCTCTCCGGCCGAACCCGTCAGAGACGGGAAACAGACGCCGATGAAGGGACACCCGGTATTCAAGGCCATGCATGCGACAGGATGCTGCTGCCGGGGCTGTTTAAACAAATGGTATAAAGTGCCTATGCATCAGGAACTCACGGCACTTCAGCAGGAGAAGATCGTCCGTCTGCTCATGGAATGGATCGCCAGACAGATGGAGAGGGGATCGTGATCATCACCCATAGGATCTGCAGGTTCCTTCAGGTGATCTGAGAGCTTCTTTCTTCTGCCTTCAGTATACGGATAAGCCTGGCAGGTTTTCTGCCGTGATGAGATAATATTATAAACAGGGAAGAAGGATAATAGGAAAGAACATATGCCGCTGGAGATTAGCCGGAATGATATCCGCAATGTAAGAGCTGACGCGATCGTGAACCCGACCGATCATTTTTATACAGGCCTGGGAGGCACTGACGGGATCATCCACGAGATGGCCGGAAAAAGACTGCGGGAACACTGCGACTCCCTGCCTTTTCTGGAGACCGGAGAGGCCATCCTGACCCCATCCTATGACTGCAGACACTGTGGCCACATCATTCACACCTGCGGTCCTGTCTATGTCGACGGAGAAAGAGGGGAGAGGGAATACCTGGCCGAGTGCTATCAGAACTGCCTGGACATCGCCCTGAAAGAGGGTCTTTCCTCGATCGCCTTCCCGCTCATCTCCTCCGGGACTTTCTCCTTCCCGAAAGGGGAAGCTCTGCACATCGCCACTGAGGAGATCACCTCCTTCCTCCTGGACCACGAGATGGATGTCACCCTCCTCGTCTACGACAAAGAAGCCTTCGACACCGCCTCAAGGCTCTTTGTCAACATCAAGGACTATCTGAAAGAAAACTACACCGGACCTGATATCCCGGAAGAAGGGATGCCTTCCTTCAAACCGGCTGAGAGCTTCTCCCAGGCTCTGATCCGTCTCATCGACGAAAAGGGCTACAAGGATCCGGATGTCTATAAACGCGCCAACATCAGCCGCAAGCACTTCAGCCACATCGTCAACGATGTCTCCTACCGGCCGAAAAAGGAGACCGCTGTCGCTCTGGCCATCGGCCTACGGCTCAGCAGAGAAGAGACAGATTCCCTCCTGGAAAAGGCCGGCTACATCCTCTCTTCTTCCAGCCGTTTCGATCTCATCATCAGCTACTGTCTGAAAAACAGCATCTACAACATCTACAAGATCAACGAGATCCTCTACGAAGAAGGAGAGAAGACTCTGGGCTGTTAAATGTCGTCCGGCAGACGACCTTTTCCCTCTCCTGTTTTTCTATACTGAAAGTGTAAAGAAAAAGGAGGAATACCTATGTACGGAGCATTTACAGGCGACATCGCCGGATCGAGATTCGAATTTCACAACCGGCGTTCCAAAGAATTCACGATCTTTCACAAGAACTGTTATTTCACCGATGATTCTGTCATGACCATCGCTGTCGGAAAGGCCCTCAGCGAATCGAGAAAGAACGGATACAAGGACCTCGATGCCCAGCTGGACAAGTGGATGCATGAGATCGGAAAGAAGTATCCGCACTGCGGCTACGGTGGCAGATTCTACAGTTGGATCCTGGAGGATGAACACGAGCCCTACAACTCTTTCGGCAACGGTGCCGGGATGAGGACATCGGCCTGCGGAGAGATCGCGGCATCATTAGAGGAAGCCCTCTTCCTCGCAGAGAAGTGCGCTGCCATCACCCACAACCATCCGGAAGGCATCAAGGGTGCCCAGGCCCTCACCGCCTGCATCTACCTCGCCAGAGAGGGAAAGACGAAAAAGGAGATCAGACAGTACGTCGAAGAGCACTTCTACAAGCTGGATTTCACCCTCGATGAGATCCGCCCGTTCTACCGCTTCAATGAGACCTGCCAGAACTCCTGTCCGCAGGCGATCGAAGCCTTCTTAGAATCCACGGACTTTGAGGATGCGATACGCAATGCGGTCTCCATCGGCGGTGACTCCGACACGATCGCGGCCATGACCGGTTCTATCGCCGAAGCCTATTACAGCATGCCGGAAGAAGACATCGCGAAAGCCAGATCCTATTTCGATGGATATCTCCTGGATATCCTCGACAGCATAGACCTGAGATAAAGGAGGAATACTATGGGAACGATCAAAGTAACAGGCATGGCGAAACGGAGAGTCACTGCAGATGAGATCTCCTACCGGATCTCGATCACGGCGGAGGATGTCCATCAGGCCAAGGCTCTTTCCAAAGTCAAAGAGGATATGGAAGTCTTTCTGAAAGAGCTGAAAGACAACGGCTTCGACATCAGAAACATCCATCTGGAAGAAGACAATATCCGCTCCCAGCACTATGACCGGCATGAACTGAAGACCGTCACCAGGACCCTGCAGTTCCGCACAGGCTTTGACGCTGCGGTCTCGGACTTCATCCTTTCGGTCATCGAAGAAAAGAAGATCACGGCTTTCCTGGAAACGGAGTACAGCTATTCCAAAGAAGGAGAACTCCATGGAGAACTTCTGAAAGAGGCTTTACTGGAGTCCCGGAGATGTGCCGAGCTGCTGGCGGAAGCGAACGGCCAGAAAGTCAAATACATCGAATCCGTCACGGATGACCGCTATCACGAGGTCGAAGTGAAGATGGAAGAGGGCGCTGATATGGCAAGGCCGATGATGAGCTTCAAACGCAATGACCTTTCCTCTGAACTCTCCGGAAAGGAGATCGAGAGGGAAGAAAGCGTGAATGCCGTCTGGGTGATCGAATAAGAGATATCTGAAAACTCATGGACAG
>JAFOMB010000092.1 GCA_017419065.1 Erysipelotrichaceae bacterium
CGACCGGAGAATCCTTCCCATCGGTGATATAGGAACCGCCGCTCACATTTACGGTACCGCCTCCCCTGTCAGAGCGGATCGCTGCAGAAGAATTCCCCGTCGTGTGGATGTTCAGATCCTCGGCATTCATCGTACCGCCCCCTGTCGTCATGAGACCGCCGGAACAGTTTCCTGATGTCTCGATGACGGAATCAGAGATCGTGACTGTCGTCCCTTCGCCATAGCTGAACACCGCATTGGCGTGGGTGCCGTCTGTCTTGACGACGATGTTTGAGAACTCCAGGCTTGCGCCGTTCAAAGCGTAGACTGCCGCATTCTCACCATAGAAGTCCGCTTCATCACCGCTGGATTCCCCGCTCTTGACGACGAGGATATTGGCGTAGGAAGCTTCGCTCCCGTCTTCTTCAATGGCGTGGCCGCCGTCTTCACTGTTCTCCAGTGTTTCGTTGATCTCGATATCTTCTTCCTGTATGACTTCGTCAGATGTCTTTTCTGTTACGGTCTCCTGTTCTTTTATCTCCTGAACAGGTTCTTCTGTTTCGTTCTGTTTATCAGCGCTGATCCTGCCAGTAAAGCGCAGAGAAGGACAACAGCTGCTTTTTCAGATATATGCTTCATGTGTGTTTTCCTCCTTTATGAGTTGTCTCCATACTATGAAAGCAGTCTGAACTTTACGTGAACCATAAGCAAAATCAAACTGAAATCCTGTCTGTCTTTATAAGTTCCCCTTTCACGGATATGAGGGAAGGGAATAAAGATTTCTTTATGTATAATGGAATTGTAAAGAGAGGATACTATCATGAAAAAAGCGAAGAGACTTTTCTTCTTCCTGCTCTGTATGATCCTGATATTGAGCGGGTGTACGAAGAAGGAAGAGAATAAGGTCGATCTCGGAGGAAAGACCTTCTACAATACCGCCGGAGGATACAGAGAACCGGCGAATATCTGGTTCGGGAAAGACGGCTCCTTCGTCATGACCGACAACCTCAAGGAGGGAACCTATCAGATATCCGGGAAGTGGTCTGTCAAGGAGAATGTCGTCACTCTCGATGTGGAATCCACCGGTGCCGGAGATTTCACCAAGATCCTCTTCGAGATCAAGGATGACAAGACACTCACACTCAAGACTACCCTGGAAGGCTCTGCTGCCGATCAGGTCTTCTCTGTAGATAAGCCGGCAGGAAGCAGCGGTAATACGGAGACACCGGAAAAACCTAAGGGCGATGATACTCTGAAACCGGATACCGGAAAGACGGAACCGGCTGACCATGCCACCTACTACAACGCCTCCCAGACACAGGATGACAAGTCCTTTGTGGAGATCTATGATGACAACTCCTTCAGTTATACCGAGATACGGGGCATGGGAGCGACAGTGATCACAGGCCTGGTGGGAAATGAAGGTACTGTCCTCCTCTTCAGCAATTTCAACGCGCCTCTGTATAACAGTAAAGGCGAAGCCGTCTACAACTTCGAGATGGAAGTCACCGATGAGAACACCCTCGTCCTTCTGACCGATCTCGAGAGTTCCTTCGCCGGCGATGTCTTCACGATAGACGGGAAGCTCCCGGAAGGCTATACGCCGCCTTCTGTCGGAAAGACCTACCTGGAATGGGTACACGGTCCTTTCCCGAAGGGTTCCGAACCGGCCCCGGGATGCGAACCGCGCTTCACCCTATACGCCTTCGGTGACTTCACCTTCACCGAGAACGTCTATGCCGGCATGGGTGAATATAAGGGCTGGTATGAACAGACCGATACCGGCTACATCTTCCACGTAGATGACGCCTCCAAGATGAAGGGCTTTGCGGGACAGGACGTCAAGGAGATCGTCCTCGACTACAAGAGCGAGAATACCCTGGTCCTGAAGACGGATCTCTGTATGTCGCAGAACGGAGATGAATTCATCCTGGAATAGGAAGCGGGTCAAAAGCCCGCTTTTCCTGTTGTATAATGAGGTAGGTAATGTTTTACCGATAGTAAACACAAGGGGGCACTATGGAATTCAAAGATCTCAGGATCGTCGATAACTTTTATCAGACATCTCTGTTCTTCCCGATGCCGGTAGTACTGGTTTCGACCATCGC
>JAFOMB010000093.1 GCA_017419065.1 Erysipelotrichaceae bacterium
CTCGAGAGTCACGACCCATGACGATCCGATCTACGTCGAAGACGGTGTCATCCACTACTGTGTCGGCAATATGCCGGGTTCTGTCCCGAGAACATCTACGATCGCTTTGACCAACGCCACGATCAAATACGGCCTCCAGGTCGCAGATTACGGCCTCAGGGGCGCCTGTGAGAGAAATCCAGTCATCTGTTCGGGTATCAATACCATCAAGGGAAAGATCACCCATCCGGCTGTCGCGGAAGCCTTCGGCAGAGAATGCCACAGCCTCAAGAATCTCTTATAAAGAAAAAATACGATCAGGAATTCCTGATCGTATTTTATTAGATGACGATACTGACGACTTTGCCTTTGATCACAAAGTGTTTGCGTATTTCGTGTCCTTCGGTATAGCGGAGGACATTTTCATTCTTCAGAGCTTCCTGATAGAGTTCTTCGTCCTCAAGATCGCTTGGCACATTGAGCTTGGCACGGACCTTTCCGTTGATCTGTACGGCAACTTCCTTCATGGCTGCCACCAGTTTGGTTTCATCATAGGAAGGCCAGGACTCATAGGCGATCGTATCTTTACCGGTGTAGTGCTGATAGATCTCTTCGCAGACATGCGGTGTGAACGGCGATAAGACCTTCACGAAGTTCAGCAGCATCTCCTTGTTGACCTTCTCCGCCTTGTAGCACTCGTTGATGAAGATCATCATCTGGGAGATGGCCGTGTTGAAGTTGAGTGTATCGATGTCTTCCGTGACTTTCTTGATGGTGATGTTGTAGATGTTATCGAGTTCCGGTGTCTTCTCTTCCGTGATCTTCTCCGGGGATTCCATGAGAAGTCTCCAGACTCTCTCGATCCATCTTCTCGCCCCTTCGACACCCTGTTCGCTCCATGGCTTGGAAGCCTCTAACGGTCCCATGAACATCTCATAGAGACGTAAGGTATCGGCGCCATAGACGTCCACGATCGTATTCGGATCGACGATGAATTCCGGGAAACGCTTGCCCATCTTGATGCCGTTGGCACCCAGGATCATGCCCTGATGGACGAGCTTCTTGAACGGTTCCTTCGTAAAGACGAGGCCCTTGTCATAGAGGTAGTTGTTCCACATGCGGCTGTAGAGCAGGTGACCTACCGCATGTTCCGGTCCGCCGACATAGAGGTCTACCGGCATCCAGTGCTTTAAGAGTTCCGGATCGGCGATCGCTTCGTCGTTGTCCGGATCGATATAGCGTAAGAAGTACCAGCTGCTTCCGGCACTGCCCGGCATCGTCGAAGTCTCTCTTTTTCCCTTCTTGCCATCGATGGTCACATTGACCCAGTCAGTAGCTTTTTCCAATGGCGAAGCACCGCTCTTGGACGGCTTGTAGTCATCCAGGACAGGAAGTACCAGCGGGAGGTCTTCTAACGGTAAGGCGACAAGAGAGTCATCTTCGAGATGGACGATCGGGATCGGTTCGCCCCAGTAGCGCTGTCTGGCGAAGATCCATTCACGGATACGGTAGTTGACCTTCTTCGTTCCGATGCCCTTTTCTTCCAGCCAGGCGATCATCTTCTCGATGGCGTCTTCCTTGTTTAAACCATCCAGGAAACCGGAGTTGATATGGACGCCGTCCTGTGTCCAGGCTTCCTTTTCGATATCGCCGCCCTCTAATACAGGGATGATCTCCAGTCCGAACTTCTTCGCGAAGTCATAGTCTCTTTCATCATGTGCCGGAACAGCCATGATAGCCCCTGTTCCATAAGTAGCTAAAACATAGTCAGAGATCCAGATCGGGATCTTCTTTCCATTGACAGGGTTGATCGCGTACGCACCGGTAAAGACACCGGTCTTCTCCTTGGCGAGTTCCGTTCTCTCCAGGTCAGACTTGGAAGCAGCCTTCTTCACATAGTCTTCCACTGCCTCCCGGCACTCGTCTGATGTGATCTTTTCGACGAGTTTATGCTCCGGAGCCAGGACGCAGTACGTCGCTCCGAAAAGCGTATCGCAGCGCGTCGTAAAGACAGTGAAGCTGTCTTCATGTCCATCGACCTTGAAATCTACCTGAGCACCCACAGAACGTCCGATCCAGTTTCTCTGCATCTCCTTGGTGCTCTCCGGCCAGTCGATCTCCTCAAGGCCTTCTAAGAGTCTGTCGGCATACTTGACGATGTCGATGACCCACTGTCGCATATTCTTGCGGACGACCGGATAGCCGCCTCTTTCGGACTTGCCGTCGATGATCTCATCGTTGGCCAAAACCGTTCCCAGTTCTTCACACCAGTTTACCGGCATATCTACGCACTTGGCTAAGCCGTCTTCAAAGAGGAGTTTGAAGATATACTGCGTCCACTTGTAGTAGGAAGGATCGCAGGTGGAGACGACTCTGTCCCAGTCATAGGAAAAGCCGATGTTCTTCAGCTGTTTGGTGAAGAAGGCGATATTGTCCTTGGTGAACTTCTCCGGATGGTTTCCGGTGTTGATCGCATACTGTTCTGCCGGAAGACCGAAGGAATCGAATCCCATCGGATGCAGGACGTTGTAGCCTTCCATCCTCTTCTTTCTGGATACGATATCTGTCGCTGTGTAGCCTTCCGGATGTCCGACATGGAGTCCGGCACCGCTCGGATAAGGAAACATATCCAGGGCATAGTATTTCGGTTTGGAGAAGTCATGGACATCAGTCTTGAATGTCTTGTTTTCTTCCCAGTACTTCCGCCATTTCTCTTCGACGGTCTTGTGATTGTAGGCCATAGTTCTCTCCTTTGAAAAAATAAAAGGTGATCCCAAAGGTCGCATAATGCGAGGTACCACCTTTACTTCTTACTCTTCTCTCTTAACGCGAGCCACGATTAATCTTTCTGTCAGGCGAGTTCCCTGTTTCCCCTTCCCGGTCTTTCACCTTTCCCCGGGTCTCTTCTTCAAGCTTCCGCAGCTACTGTTCCTGACGATTACTCATCTATCTTAACACTATTTCTCAAAGAAAGACAATCAGGAATGAAAGAGCCTGTGATAGGAGAATCTCTCCTCCTTCGGGATGAACTCGATCCTCAGATCGCAATCCAGTCCGTCAGCCAGTCTCTTCAGCGTCAGCACGCTCGGATTGGACTTTCCCGTCTCGATCTTGGAGATATCGCCCTGGGCGATGCTGGTGCGGCGCGAGAGCTCCTGCTGGGAGTAGCGTCTTTTCTTCCGGCTGTCCTGAAGACTTGTGATCGGAAAGGTCTTCCTTCTCTTCCCCATCGGGATGTGATCTGTTTCCATGAGCTTATAATCGATCCATTTTTCCATGTGTTTCACCTCTTGATTTCACCTTATCACTCTCTGCCCATTCTTTTTTCTCATCTTTCTCTCATCTTTTTCTCACTATAGGGAATTCCTATGCTCATTGATTTTTATGGAAAATCCGTTACTATAGTAATTAGTTTTAAGGATCACCATATGAACACATTCCATCTGCAGGCGCTTTCCCACAGCGCCTCTGTCATCATTTCCATCGCTGTCATCCTGCTGAGCGGTTTTCTCTTTACCCGCATCACAAAGCTTCTGAAGCTGCCGGATGTGACAGCCTATATCCTCGCCGGCATCATCATCGGTCCCTATGTCTTCGATCTCATCCCGGCTTCCTTTGTCCCGGGAACAGACTTTTTACCTGATCTGGCCCTTTCCTTCATCGCCTTTTCCACAGGCGAGTTTTTCCGTGTGGAAAACCTGAAGAAAAGCGGAAAGTCCATCCTGATCATCACCCTGTGCGAATCCCTCTTCGCCTTCATCCTGGTCTTCCTTCTGACCTACTTCCTTCTTCATCTGTCCCTGCCGTTTGCCCTGGTCCTCTCCGCTCTGGCGACTGCGACAGCTCCGGCATCCACGATGATGACGATACGGCAGACGAAGGCACACGGCGAATTTGTCGATACGCTCTTACAGGTCGTGGCTCTTGATGATGTCGTCGGCTTACTGTCCTATTCGGTAGCGGTCGCGATCGCTTCCGCCATCCTCAACGGCGGCGGCATCGACATGAGGGACATCCTCACTCCGATCCTCACGAACCTGGCTGCCATCCTCCTGGGAGCGCTGTTCGGTATCCTTCTCAAGTTCTTCATCCAGGAGAAGCGTTCCACCGACAACCGTCTGATCATCTCGATCGCCATGATCTTCGGCTATACCGGGATCTGCACGGTCTTCGATATCTCGCCTTTATTAGGCTGTATGGTCATGGCCACGGTCTACATCAACCTCAGCGATGACGACCGCCTCTTCAAACAGCTCAACTACTTCTCTCCGCCGATCCTCCTGCTCTTCTTCGTCCGCTCCGGGATCAGCTTCGATCTGGGAGCCCTGTTCAGCAGTCATGACAGTATCGGCTCTACACCGTTACTGCTGATCGGTGTCCTCTACTTCCTGACAAGGATCATCGGAAAATATGCCGGTTCCTTCCTCTCCTGTCTCTGGACGGGAAAGGGAAAGAATGTCCGGAACTATCTGGGTTTCGCCCTCTTCCCGCAGGCCGGTGTCGCCATCGGTCTGGCAGCCCTCGGAGCGCGTATCCTGGGAGGTCCTTCCGGCAATGCCCTCAACACCATCATCCTGTCTTCTTCCATCCTCTATGAACTCGTCGGACCGGCCTGTGCCAAGATGGCCCTCCATCTCTCCGGTTCCTACTCCAATAAACTCGAAGAGATCACCGATATCTCAGGCGTCAATGAAAACGGCGAGGAGAAGTCTTCGCTTGAACAGCTGATCGAACGCATCCAGCAGATCCAGGAGGAACTTCCGAAATACGAAGTCAATGAGGATGAGGAAGCCTTTGAAAGAGCTGCCGAAGAAGACCAGAACTATTATCATCTCAGAAAACGGAGGTAACATATGGATATCATCGCTTCATTCTTAGGAGACTGGTCAGCCTCCGTCAATACCGCTTCTATCGCCTTCCGACTCTTACTAAGCCTTCTCTTATCTGCCGTCATCGGCTGCGAGCGTTCTTCCAAAAGACATTCCGCAGGACTGAGGACATTCATGCTGGTTAGCATGGCCAGCACCTCAGTCATGATGATCGATCAGAGTCTTTTACCGGACAGTGTCCATCTGCCGGCCGCTGCCGTCATCGTCTCGGTAGCCTCACTGGCGACGAGATCCCTCTTTACGACTTCCCGCAACCAGATCAAAGGTCTCACGACTGCAGCCGCTCTCTGGTCTGTCTCCATCATGGGTCTTTGTGCCGGAGCCGGATTCTACACATTATCTCTTCTCACCTTCTGCGGCATCCTCATCTGTCTTTCCATCTTCCCGTCGATCGAGAAGTTCCTCAAAGACCGTTCCAATCACTTTGAAGTCCACCTGGAGCTGACGGAATCCCTCTATCTCAAAAACTTCGTCACGACGATCAGAAAACTCGGTCTGGAGATCGACGACATCGAATTCAACCCGGCCTATCTCCATTCCGGACTCAGCGTCTATTCCGTCTCCATCACGATCAATTCCGATCTCCTAAAACAATACAAGACGCATGAAGAGATCATCGAGGCACTCAAGTCTCTCGACTACATCAATCACATCGAAGAGATACAGTAAAAGACCCTTGCGGGTCTTTTCCTTTCTATTCTTCCACGATGCCGTTCCACAGGCGGAAATACGTTCCGCCTTTTTTCAGCAGCTCTTCGTGGCTTCCCTCTTCCTCGATGCCGTTTTTGCCTAAGACGATGATGCGGTCCGAATTCTTCACGGTCGTAAGACGGTGGGCGATCGTCAGGGTCGTACGGCCTTTGGAGAGATCCGCGAGACTTCTTTCGATGAGGGCTTCACTTTCATTATCCAGGGCACTTGTCGCCTCATCCAGAAGTAATATCGGCGGGTTTTTCAGGAAGACCCGGGCGATGGCGATGCGCTGTTTCTGATCGCCGGAGAGCTTGACACCTCTTTCTCCGACGTAGGAGTCATAGCCCTGCGGGAGATCCTGTATGAAGCCGTCCGCGCCTGCCAGCTTGGCGGCGTTGATCACTTCCTCATAGGAAGCGTCTTTCTTTCCATAGGCGATATTCTCATAGACCGTTCCGGAGAAGAGATGGACATCCTGCTGGACGATGCCGATGGCCTGGCGCAAAGAGGACAGTGTCACTTTTCTTATATCCTGGTCATCGATCAGGATCCTTCCCCCGGTCACATCATAGAAACGCGGGATCAAAGAAGACAGGGTCGTCTTTCCGCCTCCGGATTCGCCGACCAGTGCCAGATTTTCTCCCGGATGGATCGTGAGATCCAGATGATGGAGGACGCGGTTGTGGTCATCAGGATATTCAAAGGAGACATCTTCGAAACAGATCTCGCCGCCCTTTATCTCCAGTGTTTTCGCATCCGGGGCATCTTCGATATCGATCGGGGTATCCATGACTTCCACGAATCTCTCGATACCGGTGAGACCCATCTCTACCGATTCCACATAGTCGACAAGACGGCGTATCGTATTGATCAAAGTCGTCACATAGAGGATATAGGCGACAAAGTCCCCGGCGTTGATCTTTCCGTATACGAGGAAGAGACCACCGGCGACGATGGTCGTCACATACATCAGACCGTCAAAGAAACGGGTCGAGGTATTGTATCTGGCCATGGAGTAATAGCGTTCCTTCTTGGCCGCCTTGAAGATGTCATTGGCTTTGTCGAACTTCTCCAGTTCGTATTCTTCCGCATTGAAAGCACGCAGGACTCTGTTCCCCAGCAGGGAATCTTCGACCTGGGAATTCAGACGTCCCACCTGGACTCTCTGTGCCTTGAAAGCCTTGTGGTTGCGCTTGTTTAAAGTCAGGGAGACGAGGAACATCAGCGGCAGACACGCGAAGATGATGAGAGTCAGTACCAGGGAGGAACGGGAGAGGATCACAAAGGAGACCGTGATCTTGATGAAGGCGATGAAGAA
>JAFOMB010000094.1 GCA_017419065.1 Erysipelotrichaceae bacterium
AGCGCGTTTTAAGCGAGAAGGAAAGGAAACGTCAGGAGATCTTCGATAAGAAATGTGAGGAGTGGATCTCCAAAGGTTACAGAAGAACAGACCTGCTCATCGACATCCTGAAGGCCAATCTCTTCGCCCTTCTCTTATGCATCCCCTTCTTTCTCGTATTCGGAGGAGCCTTCTTCCTCGTAAACAGAGACCGCTTCGATATCGGACATCCCTTAAGCTTCGTCTTTTTGATGATCGCCTACCTGGCAGGCATCGTGGTCCACGAACTCCTGCACGGCATCACCTGGGCCCGCTTTACGCCCCACGGCATGAAGGACATCGACTTCGGGGTCATGAAGGACACGATGACGCCTTACTGCACCTGCAGCGAACCGTTGAAGAAAGGCCAGTACATCCTGGGAACGCTGATGCCTCTATTGGTATTGGGCATCCTCCCTTCCATCCTGGCTGTCTTCCTGAACTCTTATATCCTTCTCCTCTTCGGTATCATCATGTCTGTCTCCGCTGCCGGAGATATCCTCATCGTCTGGAAGATCCTGCGATATAAGAACAGCTCAGCAGAATTCTTCTACATGGATCATCCGACGGAAGCCGGCGGTGTGATCTTCGAGAAATAAGGCAAAAGAAGACTCCGGTCTTCTTTTCTGATACTTATCTGTCATTTTCTTTTGACATCGGAAAAGCCCTGTCACTACAATAAAAACAGAGGAATATATCATGAAAAACAAATCATCGAATCTGCGCTTCTGGATACTGGTCTGGAGTTTAGGCCTCATCGGTCAGCTCTGCTGGAACATCGAAAACCAGTGGTTCAATACTTTCGTATACGCCAAGATTGCCAAGGACCCGACGATCATCTCCTGGATGGTCGCTGTCTCCGCGATCTCGACGACGCTCTCCACCTTCCTCTTCGGGACACTGTCTGACAGGAGCGGAAAGAGAAAGCCGTTCATGGCCATCGGCTACATCCTCTGGGGCATCTTCACGATCCTCTTCGGAACGACGGAATTCCTGACAGGCGGCAAGCCGGATGCGGGAGCCTCTGTCATCCTGGTCGCCGGTACGGCCGTTGTCCTGGCGGATGCTCTGATGTCCTTCTTCGGTTCCATGGGCAATGACGCCAGCTACAACGCCTGGCTCAATGACCGGATGAACGACGAAAACCGGGGAAGCATCGGTGCCGCATTGGCGACACAGCCGATCATCGGCACGATCATCGGTACGATCCTGGGAGGTATCCTGATCGGTTCCAATGACAACTATATGCGCCTCTTCCTCGTCTTCGGCGGTCTGGCCATCTTCTCAGGTATCCTATCTTTGTTCATATTGGAAGATTCCAAAGATCTCAAGCCGTATAAGGACGGCTCCTTCTTCCATCAGCTCTTAAGCGCCTTCAATTTCAAAGAACTCTTGAAAAGAAAGGAGCTCATCTGGGTCTTCCTCACCCTGACGACCTACTTCATCGCCTTTAACGTCTACTATCCGCATGTCGGCAACTACATGATCTACTACCTGGGCTTCTCCGCTGATTCCATCGGCATCATCCAGGGCATCGCCCTGATACTGGGGATGCTGTCAGTCATCCCGGCATCCAGGCTCTTAAACAAAGACAAATTCGTCCTGGCAGCTTTCATCTCCATCCTCCTGTCCATGATCGGTGTCGGGATCCTGGGCATCTTCGGCAGACCGCAGTACATCGACCCGTCCACCATCCTCAACTGGCCTCTGCTGATCGGACTCTTCTTCTTCGGCTGCGGCTATATCATGTTCATGCAGGTGACATCCGTCTGGATGAAACAGCTCTTCCCGGAAGATGCCAAAGGACAGTTTGAAGGCTTCCGCATCATCTTCTTCGTCCTCATACCGTGGATCGTCTCTCCGTTCATCGCCAATCCAATCATCAAACAGAATGGCGAGATCCTGGACGCCAACGGTCTGACAGCCTATCTTCCGACCCACGTCCTCTTCCTGATCTCGACCATCCTGATCCTGCTGACCTTCTTACCGCTCATCTTTGCGGCCAGAGAAAAGAAAGAGAGAAAGTGATGTGGATCATCATCCTCCTGTTTCTTCTCATCGCAGGCATCTCGGAATACTTCCTGCAGATGATCGTCCATCCGAAGTGTTTCAGCTTCGAAGAGATGAGAAAGCAGGAGATCGGAAACGGTTTGAGGAAGGTGTCAATGCCTATGAAAAGGAATGGAAGAGAGAACCCTTTCACTTCGAAAGAGATAAGGCCCGCATAGAGGGAGAATATATCCCGAATCCCAGACCTGTCGGTAACAGAGCGGTCATCATCGCGCACGGCCACACGGTCAACCGCTGTTCTTCCCTGAAGTACGCCCTGATGTTTTACAGAATGGGATTCCACGTCGTGATCTATGATGAAAGACATTTCGGCTCCTCCACCGGAGATTTCAGTACCCTGGGAGAAAAGGAAGCGGAGGATCTCATCTGTCTCTACTCCCTGGTGAAGAAGAGATTCGGGGAAGACTGCCGGATCGGCCTGCATGGGGAATCCATGGGAGCGGCCACCTGCCTCTACGCCCTGAAAGACATCGATCCAGCCTTCGTCATCGCCGACTGTCCGTTCGAAGACAGCGAACTGCTCTTCCGGCAGTTCATCAGCAAGAAACTGACGATCATCCCGGCTGTCCTCGTCTTCTTCATCGAGATCCTCGCGAAGATCCGGTATGGCTATCGCATCAAAGAGGTCTCCCCTATCCGCTCTGTCTCTTCAAGCGATGTCCCTGTCTGTTTCATACATGGAAAGGCTGATAATCTCATCCTTCCGAAGCATTCCGAGGACATGATCAAAGTATCGAAGAACCCCTATAGCCGTATCCGTCTGTTTGAGAAAGCGGATCACGCCCAATCGGTCATCCTCTATCCAAAGGAATACGAAAAACTCCTTCAGGAGTTCACCGAAGAAGTCTTATGAGTCAGAAGAAAGCCGGGAAGTATCCCGGCTTTGTCGTGTTCAGAGTTCTTTCTTTCCTTTTTCAAGAGCGAGTGTGACAGTCGTTCTGTCGCAGACTTCGCTCGGTCCGTAGTACTGGATAGCACCCGGATAGGTGTAGCAGGTCTCTTCGGCCCATTCTTCACGATGAGCTTCGAAGTACTTGAACGGATTGCCGTCAAGTTCGACCAGGGCCTTGCGGATGACCGGCTTGTCCTGACCGTGTCTTCTTTCGATGTTCATCATCTTGGTGATCGGCATACCGCCGGCGACCCATTCCTCTGCCGGAGCAGACAGGTTGGAGACCTTGGAGAGGTAGCCGTTATAGCCGTACTGGATCAGCATGAAGGCATTGTAGCCTAAAGAGTAGCAGTAGTCCGCATCGAAGTTGGACGGGAAGGCACATCTGCCTTCATAGCCGAAGAAGTGATGCTGGGTGGAGTACTTGCCCTTGTATTTGCCTTCCTTCTTGAGAGCGTCCAGCTTGTCCCTGACTAAGGCGCTGAAGAGCTTCTCGGATTCGATCAGAGAGACCTGGACGTTGCCGTGCGGATCTCTTTCAAGGAAGAGCTGCTGCTGGATGCCCTGCGGCAGGATAGCGAAGACGTCATAAGCTTCTTTTGTGAGGCCTTCCTTGATGAAACCTAACTTTTCATCCCAGGAAGCTAAAGCGTTGAACGCGTCAGCCTTTTCCCCGGCCAGGAGTTCGTTGATCTCGGCGATCAGGGAAGAGAATTCCGGAACGAATTCGACGATGCCTTCCGGAACGATGACGACACCGAAGTTCATACCCTTGGCAGCACGCTTGCAGACAGAGTCGGCGATGACATCCGCGACATCCGATAAGGACATCTTCTTGGCTGCGACTTCTTCACCGATGAGGCAGACGTTCGGCTGTGTCTCTAATGCGCATTCCAGGGCGACATGAGAAGCGGATCTTCCCATGACCTTGATGAAGTGCCAGTACTTCTTGGCGGAGTTGCAGTCTCTTTCGATATTGCCGATGAGCTCGCTGTAAGTCTTGGTAGCTGTATCGAAACCGAAGGAGCATTCGATATCCTCGTTCTTGAGGTCGCCGTCGATGGTCTTCGGGCAGCCGATGACCTGGACACCGCTGTTGTGGGCCGCAAAGTATTCCGCTAAAACAGCCGCATTGGTATTGGAATCATCGCCGCCGATGATGACGATGGCGGTGATGCCGTGCTTCCTGCAGACTTCTTCTGCTACCGCGAACTGTTCTTCTGTCTCCAGTTTCGTTCTGCCGGAACCGATGATATCGAAACCGCCGGTATTGCGGTACTGATCGATATACTCATCCGTCATTTCGATATAGCTGTCTTCCAGAAGTCCCGAAGGACCGCCCTTGAAGCCTAAGAGGACATTGTCCTTATCTGTGGCCTTTAAAGCGTCATATAAGCCGCATACGACGTTGTGTCCGCCCGGAGCCTGTCCGCCGGATAAGATGACGCCTACGACCTGTTTCTTCGTCTCAGAGGTGTTTTCTCCCTTTTCAAAGGTGATCTCTTTCTTACCATAGGTGTTCGGGAAGAGAGCCTTGATCTTCTCCTGGTCGGCAACACTCTGTGTCGCTTCCCCTTCCTTGACCGAGATCTCTTTGATGCCGTTTCTCAGCATGCCCGGGAGTTTTGGGACATACTGGTATCTCGCGATCTGTAATGCTGATAATTCTTTCATAGATTACTCCTTTACCTTTTCCATGATACAACAGAATTGCTTTCATTCACAGATTCAACGAACAAATCGATAGTTCACAACTCTTGCGGTATATTCATATCCGATGTCCGTATAGACCCTGTTGGATACGGGATTCGCAGTATCGACATAGAGCGTCACGTAGCGGTTGTCTTCAAGATAATCCGCTGTCACTTTCGAGACCATCTGTTTGGCGTATCCCTTGCCGCGCAAAGGCTTCTCAATATAGACATAGGAGACAGATCTTCCATGCGGAAGCTTCCTGGTAGAGGCGCACATGCCGGCAGGACGGCCTTCTGTTTCGTAGAGAAAAACATCCGCTTCCGGAAGAGATAGTTTTCTCAGCAGATTCTCCTTGAGCTCCTCTTTCTCCTTTGTCTCATGGAGTGCCTCTTCATAGAAGGAAATGGCCATCTCCGTCAGAACATCGATGTCTTTTTCATCCGCTTTCCGCAGGATCCCTTCGCCGGGAAAGAGCACCGCTTTCTTACAGACCATCACATCCATCACGAGATCCTTTCTCGCAGACAGACCCCGTTCCTTCAGAAATCTCTCCGCAAAAGCAGGCGTCGACTGGATACCGGTGATCGTTCTGTTGCCAGACAGGAGCTTTCCTGCCAGCAGAGAAGCACACTCTTCTTCCTTATATCTATGTGCAGGATCTGTCGGGAAAACAAGAAGAGAAAAAGGCAGGTGGTTGCAGACAAACCATCTCGGTCCATGCTCTTCCAGACATAAGTAAAAGTACCCTTCTCCTATCCTCTCCCTGTCATCAAAGACGTTGGTGAGGATCAGCTGGTGAAGTGCTTCATTCTGTTCCAAGACATCCAGATATCTCTCCAGGAATTCTTCAGGAGCGTATTCTCTTATTTCCATAGGTTTTCTCCTTACACAAAGTATATTGGAACCGGAATATAAAGAAAACCCCTTATACAGGGGTTGATCTGCAATGGTGACCTGTACGGGATTTGAACCCGTGAATGTCGCCTTGAGAGGGCGATGTGTTAACCGTTTCACCAACAGGCCATATAAAGGGTCATATTAACCCTTTAAAGCATTCTTAGCAGTATCGCAGATAGATGTGAAGCCTGCCGGATCAGCGATAGCGATCTCAGACAGCATCTTTCTGTTGATATTGACATTGGCTAACTTCAGGCCGTGCATCAGCTTGGAGTAGCTCAGGTCGTTCATTCTGGCTGCCGCATTGATACGGGCGATCCAGAGCTTGCGCATATTTCTCTTCAGTTGTCTTCTGTCGATCCAGGAGTACTTCAGGGAGTGCATGACCTGTTCATGCGCTGTACGGTATAAGAGATGCTTGGAGCCGAAATAGCCCTTAGCCTGCTTCAGTACTTTTTTATGTCTGTTTCTGGAAGCTACAGAACCCTTGATTCTTGCCATGACTATTTAACCTCCTATCCCTGTAATAATTCTTTCGATCTCTTCATATCGGAAGCGGATAACAGAGTGGCCTTTCTCAGACCGACTTTCTGTTTGTGAGTCTTGTTGGCGGCGAAGTGAGAAGTATATGCGTGATGTCTCTTGAGTTTGCCGGTGCCGGTCTCTTTGACTCTCTTCGCAAAAGTTCTCTTGGTTTTCATTTTTGGCATTTGCTTGTCCTCCTATTTCTTTTTAGGTGTCAGTACACAGGACATGATGTTGCCCTCGAGCTTCGGCTGCTTGTCGACTACAGCCAGTTCGCTGAGCCCGGCGATGAATTCGTTCATGACTTTCATGCCGACTTCCTGTCTTGTCATCATTCTTCCGCGGAAACGCATATCGATCTTGACCTTGTTTCCGGTCTCGATCCACTTGGTAGCCTGCTTCAGTTTTGTCTCAAAATCATGCGTGTCGATGACCGGAGACAAACGCAGCGGCTTGATCTCGGTGTTGTGCTGGTTCTTCTTGGCTTCCTTGGCCTTCTTCTTGGCTTCAAAACGGTATTTTCCGTAATCGACCATCTTGCAGACCGGCGGCTGTGCGTTCGGAGCGACACAGAGAAGATCGAGATCCTGATCATAAGCTTTTTCCAGAGCTTCCCGTCTCATCATGACTCCAAGCTGTTCTCCCTGAGGGCCAATGACCAGTACTTCCTTAAAGCGGATGTTTTCGTTCACCAGGTCACTGTTCTGCGTTTTTTTGTTGATAATGACACCTCCATTAAAATAAAAAGCGAGACAAAGCCCACTCATTCATCACTATCTGTAGCGATTACCCAAGTCCTAAGGACATCAGGTGAGAAGTGGTCTTCTACTTTCTACCTACTTTTTATTACTCATTTATTGTAAGGAAATCCCCTGTCTTTGTCAACGGATTTCAGTCGATTTCCACGCGTTCCACGGAGATGTCCTTCCCGTCGATCGTGACCCTGGCATAGCACGGCTTGGAGTAGTCGCGGTTGTGCCGGAGAGAGCCCGGATTGATGAGACGGACTCCGTCTTTCAGCGTGTCGTTGAAGATGTGGGTGTGACCGTAGAAGACCGTATCGCAGTTTAAATACTTGGCCTTGTCGACGATGGCTTCTTCATAATACGATCCGTGATACATCAGGATGCGGTGGCCTTCGATCTCGAAGATCATCTCCTTCGGATAGGTGTGGTCGTAGTCGTTGTTTCCCCTGACGGAGATGAAAGGACGGAGCTTGTCCGCCGTGAATTCGGAATCTCCGCAGTGAAAATAATGGTCGCATTCCAGGTTGTCATTGAGGGCCTTCTGAAGATTCCTCATATCGAAATGATTGTCCGATACCAGCAGGATCTTCGTCATGGCAGTTCCGCTCCATAGGAAGCCAGGACTTCCTCAAAGGAATGGCTGGCCATTCTCTCAATCGCTTCATCGAGGTTATCCACGTGATTGAAGAGGTATTCCACTTCAAAGACGATCTCCTCCGGAGGCAGATCCCAGCGGATCTCCTGCAACTTCTGATAAGCCGGATAGCGGTAGACGGAGAAGTACTTCGACTGGATGAAATCGATGAAGTTTTCCGGGGCGATCGAATACTCGATGATGTATTCGATGTCCTCGTCATTCATGTATTTGTCGATGAGGAGCTTGGCTTCTTCATCGTCATACGGATACCTCGAGAGACGATTAAAATGGAGGTTCATCCGGTAGAAGGAAGCCCCGAATATCAGCAGGATAGCGATGTATAATAATCCTCTCTTGTAGATCATGCGCCTAAATTATATAAAAAGAAATTCTTTTACGCAAACTAGAATTGAAGCAGGAAGTCCTTCCCCTTGATGACTTCGACATCCGACAGGCCGTCAAAGCCTACCTGACGGAGACATTCATAGGCGCCGATGGCGACACAGTTGGAGAGATTGAGACTTCTCGCATCCGCTCTCATCGGAAAGCGGAAGGTGTCTTCCAGGTGGTCTTTCAGGATCTTCTTGTCGATGCCGGTGGATTCCTTTCCAAACAAAAGATAGATATCCCCTTCCTTGGGAAAGACGCAGTCGGCGAAGCTGTGGGTGCCGTATCTGGTGAAATAGGCCTTGTAGCCGCCCGGATTCTTCTTCTCGAAGTCTTCGTAGTTCGGATGGATCTCCATATCCAGGTCGTTGCGGTAGTCCATGCCGGCTCTTTTCAGGTGCTTTTCATCGAGATAGAAACCCAGCGGTTCGATGAGGTGCAGTTTCATATTGAAAGCGGAACAGGTCCGCATGATGTTGCCGGTATTCTGGGGGATCTCCGGTTCATAGAGGACGACATGGATCATTCTTCGTTTCTCCTCCTCAAGAAGATGAAGAGTCCCATGAAGGCCAGTAAAGTCACGACCACGGTGATGAAGATGCGGATCACGAGGTCGTTGAAGAACTGCGGCGGAACGATCATGATCAGGATGTCTTTCCTGAGATCTAAAAGCCAGAGGTCATTGCGGAAGAAGACGTGGTGGAAGCTCGTCCAGAAGGCATCGAAATTGCTGACGATGGCGACGCCTAAAGCCGCCAGCACGATGGCTGTGATGCCCAGGGTCCGGTTATACGCTTTGGAGATGAAATGGAAGGTCTTCTCCCTTTCCTGCCACAGCAGATACGCAAAGCTCACTACCGAGACAAACAGGAGGACATTCCTCACCGCTACCGCTGTCAGGTAGAGTTCCCGGACATCGACCATATGGGCCTTTTCATCATCCGTGAAGATCTCTCTTGTCTGTCCCTTGATCTCCATCTGCAGATCCAGAGTCTTGTCTTTGTCTTTGAGGTAGTCCAAAAGCACATCGGTCATGTGATCGAGACCTTCATCATCCGTCCCGATATACTCTGCCAACGGCGTATCGTATAAGGTCAGCCTGCGGTGCTCTCTCTGATAGAAAGTCCTGTCGAAACAGCACAGATCGATCACGCTCAGAAAGAGCACGATGATCAGGGAAACGGAAAATACATAAGATGCTGCTTTATTTTTCAAGATCGTTCACCCACTTCTTCAAAGCTCTGGCCCGGTGCGAATTCTCATTCTTGTAGACATCGCCGAGCTCCGCTTCTGTCTTTCCGTATGCCGGGATGAGAAAGATCGGGTCATAGCCGAATCCTTCCTCTCCTTTCGCTTCCAGGGCTATCTCGCCGGGATTCTCCCCGTGATAGTAGCGTACGTCATCATTCTGGATAAAACAGATGACGGCCTCGAAAACGGCCTTCCTGTTCTTCACGTTTTTCATCATCTCCAGGACTTTCTCGTTCTTCTCCTGATCGGAGAACTGTCCCAGGAATCTGGAGGAATGGATGTTCGGTCTGCCGCCGAAGTAGTCGATCGAGATGCCGGAATCGTCTGCCAGTGTCGGATAGCCGTACTTGTCATAGTAGTGCTTCGCCTTGATATAGGCGTTCTCCGCATAGGTGTTCCCGTCTTCGACCGGTTCATCGTGATCGTTGAAGTCCCTCGGACATAAGAGTTTTGTCTCAAAGCCGTTCTTCTTCAGGATCTCCCCGATCTCATAGATCTTGTGTGCGTTGTTGGAAGCGATAAATAATTCTTTCATACTCATTTATTTTATGCAATTTCCCTCTCTCATACAAGAAACCCAATTATAATAGTGATGTATGAAACATGTGTTTATCGTCAATAAGATCTCCGGAAAAGGCGCAGCCTATGGCCTTGTGGAAGAGATAAAGAAGATTGCCGAAGAAAAGAAGCTGGACTATACCCTCCATATCACTGAATACGAAGGCCATGCGAAACAGCTGGCTTCGCAATACCACGAGGAAGATACGATCGTCTACGCAGTAGGCGGCGACGGTACCATCCTCGAAGTCCTCAACGGCCTCGATAAGAGAGTGACCATGGCCATCATCCCGGCCGGATCCGGGAATGACTTCTACCGCTATTTCGACAACGGCAACAGAAAAGACTATGCCGTTCTGATAAGAGAAGTCATAGAGGCACCGGTCATTGAATGCGACTACGGGATCTCCGACCGCATGGAATTCCTCAATACCGCTTCCTTCGGACTTGACGGGGCGATCAACTTCGACGCTTCCTATCTCATCAGGAATACCGTCATCACCAAAGGCCCTGCCTATATCCTCTCCATCCTCAAGCACATCATCCTCATGAGGAAGACACCGATCAGGATGATCGTAGATGGGGAAGAATATGAGGGAAAGTATCTCATCGTCGCCATCATGAACGGCCGCTACTACGGCAACGGCGTCAAGGCAGCTCCAAACGCCAGTATCGATGACGGTGTCTTCGACCTCGTCGCAGCCAGAGATAACGGCAGGATCGCCAACTACGGCATGTTTATCAACTACATGACCGGCAAGCAGGAAAAGGACAGGCGCATCCTGATGAAGCACTGTAAAAAGGTCGATATCTACTCGCCGGAAGAGATGTATATCCAGTGCGACGGCGAGAACTTCAAGTCGAAGGAGCTCCATCTGCAGATCGCTGAAAAGGGTCTCAAACTCAAGAAACCGCAGTAAATAACCGGGCACCGCCCGGTTTTCTCATGGCATGAGAAAAGACCGCTGAGCGGTCTTTTATACGTGATAGTTTTCGATGATCTTCTGGACCAGCGGATTGCGGACGATATCATCGCCGTCGAATTCCACGAAGTCGATGCCCGGGATATCCCTGAGTCTCTCCCTGGCGAGTATGAGACCGGAGGTCACCTTTCTGTCCAGATCGATCTGGGTGATGTCGCCTCCGACGATCATCTTGGAGTTCTTGCCGAGTCTTGTCAGGAACATCAGCATCTGTCCGGCTGTCGTATTCTGGGCTTCATCGAGAATGATGTAGGCGTCATTGAGGGTACGCCCTCTCATGAAGGCCAGCGGGATGATCTCGATATCGCCTTTCTCCAGAAGCTTCTCCACCTGTTCCCTTCCTAAGAGATAGTGCAGGGAATCATAGAGCGGCATGAGGTACGGATCGACTTTCTCCTTGAGATCTCCCGGCAGGAAACCCAGGGATTCCCCGGCTTCCACGGCAGGTCTTGTCAGGACGATCTTTTTGATCTCCCCTCTCTTATACGCTCTGACCGCCATCAGGATGGCCATGAAGGTCTTCCCCGTTCCGGCAGGGCCGATCGCGAAGACCAGGTCGTTCTTATCGATCTTCTCAATGAAAAGAGACTGATGATAAGTCTTGGCCTTGACAGGCTTGCCATGCTGGGTATAGGTGATCACTTCATTCTGGTACTCGGTCATAGTGTGATGATGGATATCATGATAGACCTGGCGGATGACATCGGAATCGATCTCCCCCTTCTTCTTGAGAAGTGATGACAGGATGTCCAGTTCTTCAAAGAGATAGGACAGCATCTTCTCATCTTCCGAAAAGATCTTGATGAAATCGCCGCGGTAGAGCAGATCCGTGTGATACAGGGAAGACAGCAGATTCAGATGGGAATCATTCTCGCCGATGAGAGCGATGATCTGGTCACTGTCGAGTCCCTTCAGATAATACGTACGTGTCGCATCCATAGATAATAAAATAGTAAGATCTCTCTTACTATTTTCCTCTTCTCGCTTTCCGTGCAGCCTCGCGTTTCAGTTTCTTCTTAACGCCCGGCTTGACGTAATACTCGCGCTTTCTCGCTTCCATGAGAGTGCCATTACGAGAGACCTGTCTCTTGAAACGACGTAAAGCATCATCGAGCTGCTCGTTTTCCTTTACGATCACCTTTGCCATAATTTCACCCCCTTTTAGCACTTATTCATTATAACCATTTCTTTTGAATTAGACAAGTTTTGTGCCGGAAGAAGTTCCGATACGGTTGGCGCCGAGTTCGATCATCTTCCGGAAGTCCTCTTTTGTACGGACACCGCCGGCTGCCTTGATGAAGCATCTGTCCCCTACAGTATCCTTTAAAAGCTTGACATCGTCGAATGTCGCTCCGCCGGTAGAGAAGCCGGTAGAGGTCTTTACGAAGTCCGCTCCCGCATCCAGGATGCATTCGCAGGCCAGGACTTTTTCTTCGTCTGTTAAAAGGCAGGTCTCGATGATGACCTTGAGGGTGTGGTCCTTGACGGTCTGCTTGACTCTGCGGATCTCTTCCGTGACATAGTTTCTGTCTTTCTCCTTGAGACGGCCGATGTTGAGGACCATATCGACTTCATCCGCCCCTCTTTCAATGGCGTCATAGGCTTCATAGCACTTGGATTCGATAGACATGGCACCTAACGGGAAACCGATGACCGTGCAGACAAGGACATCGCTTCCTCTTAAAAGGTTCTTACAGTAAGGAATGTTGCACGGGTTGATGCAGACGCTCTTGAAATCATATTCCTTTGCTTCTTCACAGAGCTTCTGAAGCTGTTCATGTGTCGCATCTGCCTTTAATAATGTGTGATCAATATACTTCGAAAGTTTCATTTTCCTCTTCCTCTTTTCTCTTTTTCAGATACATCCCGGCGATCTTCTTGTCGCCTTCGTAGTATTCTCTTCCCAGACCTTTATATAATGAGACCTCGTTGCCTTTACCTATGAGCAGGAACATGTCTCCCCTGTTCAGCAGTTCTATCCCCTCTTCGATCGCATTCTCCCTGTCTTCTATGATCAGGGAACGGCAGGAGAGATCGTAGTCCTTCATGCGGTTGAGGATGGAGAGCGTGTCGTGTTCATAGGAGTCATCTTCGGTGATGATCAGCATGTCCAGGTATTTATTCGCCAGAGCGCTTAAGCCTTCCAGTCTCTTGGCGTCATCGGTGTAGTTGATGCCGACCATGGCGATGAGCTTGTTTTTCTTCGGAGTCAGATATCTGCCGAAGTCGAAGATGTCGCGGATCGAATCCAGAGTATAGGCGGCATCGGTGATGATGTGATAGTCCGGATCATCCAGTCTGTCATAGATGCCTTCGACCGGTTTGATCGTGGCGATCTCATTGACGAGACTTTCAAGGTCATAACCCATGGCCACAAGCCCTGAGATAGCCGCTGTGAGATTATAGACGTTGTCTACTCCCAGCAGAGGACTGGAGATGATGACATTCTTTCCTTTATAGCGTAACGCAAAGGAAGTGCCGGTGTGGCGGATATTGATATCGTAGATGCGGAAGTCCGCCTCTTCATCAAAGCCGTACGTCAGATACTTCGCCGGAGCATCCCTGAGCTCTTCAAAGGACGGATCGTCCCTGTTGAAGATGACCAGGGTATTCTCTTCCAGGGTGTAGAAGTACTTCCGCAGGAAGTTGTAGTAGTCGTTTCCTAACTCCTTGTAATCCTGAGCCTGCAGAGAAGTGGATGTATAGATGAAGACATCCGGATGGACAGACGTGAGTTTCTTGTAGGCCAGATTGAGCGGACTGGCTTCAAAGGTGCAGGCCTCTACGTCATCTTCCTTCATCGCGGAGAGATAGGAGAGATTGGAGAGGACCGGCAGCGTTGAATAGGAGTTCATCAGCCAGTGGCCGCTGTAGGAGATGCCCATGATGCCGATGGAACCGCACTTGCGGTAGCGCGAGATGAGCTGGTTGATAAAGGAAGTCACGGAGCTCCTGCCCCGGCATCCTGAGACGATATAGGTCTCCATGGAATCAGCCGGATAGCCGTAGAACCTGTCAGCGACTTTATTGAGGACATCGAGGACGTTGCTGACACGGATGAAGACCGCGTTCAAAGACGTGTCGATATCATCTTCATAGACGATGACCTTGGCGCCGTTGATGATGGCATCTTTGACGAACTGATGGCCGTCATCCCGTATTCCCTTGACACAGAAAAAGATGGCATCCTTCATCGGCATGCGGGAATCACAGGACAGCTGGCTGATCTCGATCGCCGGCGCATCTTTAAAGAATTCATTCAGCAGCATATTCACCTATTATCATATCATCTTCAACGGATCGGGCTTTGACTTCCAGAATCTCTCCGATCGGATAAATACCTCTGACCTTCGTATAGAGATACTCCCGGCTGTAGCCGCAGGAGAAGCCGTCTTCACTTTTTTCAATGAGGACGTTTATATTCTTCCCGAGGAAAGATCTTCTGTATTCCTCGGTGTATTTCTTTTCTTCCTTCATGATGCGGGCAACTCTTTCCTTTTTGACATCGCCCCGCAGGTGGCCTTCCATCTTATCGGCCGCGGTCCCGCTTTTTCTGGCGTATGGGAAGACGTGGATAAAGGAGAAGCGGATCTCTTCCAGTTCTTTCAAAGACTTCTCAAAGGTCTCCTCATCTTCTCCCGGGAAGCCGACGATGAGGTCGGTGGAGATAGAGATGCCCGGGACTTTCTCCCGGATCTCAAAGATCCTCTTTTTGTATTCCTCCATGGTATACGGTCTGTGCATGGCCTTTAAAATCTTATCGCTGAGCGCCTGCACCGGGATGTGGAGATGCGGCGCAAGCTTGCCCTCAGAGAACAGGGACAGGATGTCATCCCCGATCTCGTTCATCTCAATGGAGGAAAGACGTATCGTTTTGATATTGTCGATCCCGCTGAGGGCCTTGAGAAGGTCATAGAGATGATATTCCCCGTCGTAGTATCTTCCGGTATGGATACCGGTGAGAACGAGTTCCCGGACGCTTTCCGAGAGCTTCTCCGCTTCTTTTAAGACTGTGTTGTGATCGGCACTTCTCTCTCTTCCCCTGGCATAGGGAATGATGCAGTAGCTGCAGAACTGATTGCAGCCGTCCTGTATCTTTAAGAAGGCCCTTGATTTGCCCGGATAGCTTTCGATCAGGAGGTCTTCGAAATCCGTCGGGACGACTTCCTCGACCACGACACACTTTTTCTCTTCTTCGATGTAGTCGACGATCTTGTCCTTCCTGGAAGAACCGATGATGAGGTCGATGTCTTCAAAGACTTCCTTCTCATCGTGTTTTATCTGGACAAGACAGCCTACCGCGACAGTATAGGCCTCCGGATTCTGCTTTCTGGCTCTGTGCAGGTACTTTCTGGTCTTGGATTCCGCTGTATTGGTGACACAGCAGGTAAAGATGAGATAGATGTCGGCTTTCTGCTTGAAAGGGACTTCTTCATAGCCCTTTTCCAGCATCTTCTCTCTCACATATGTCGCCTCATAGTCATTGACCTTGCAGCCAAGGACCATCATCGCAAATGACTTCATAGATCCTCCTTTGAAAGCAGAGACATCATAAAGACAGCCGCCGTCTCTGCCCGCAGTATCCTCTTTCCCAGCGTGACGGAAGTAAAACCGAGTTCCCGGAAGGCTTCGACTTCCTCTTCCTCAAATCCCCCTTCCGGTCCGATCAGGAAGGAGACGCTGTGATGATTATCGAGTGAAGCCGGAGAGACTTCTTCCTTTTCATAAGGCAGCAGGTTGACTTCCGAGAGATACTTCGGAAGATCTTTGAAGGAGGCGTATTCCGTGACCTCCGGAACGAAGTTCCTGTGGGACTGTTCCGAGGCTTCCCGGCAGATCTTCTGATAGCGCTCTACCGTATTCTTCCCGGCCTTCCTGATGACAGATCTTCTGGCGACATAGGGAACGATCCTCTTTACGCCTAACTCTGTCAGTTTCTGCAGAGCCCATTCAAACTTCTCCGGCTTTACCAGAGACAGGATCGCCGTCACCTCAAAGGAGAGCTCATTGTCTTCTCCGGTCTCTTCTTCTATGAGCGCATTCTTCTTGTCGAGAAGGTGCGCGAAAAAGATCTTCCCTTCTTTATCAGCGATGCGGAAGATATAGGCCTCATCTTTCCTCAGTACCGTCTCCAGATGATGAAGGATATCTTTCTCTAAGGGAAGGATGTCGCCCTTACGAAGGACAATGTCGGTAAAATACTGCTGCATACGTAATCATTATAATAAAAAAACACTCTTTCGAGTGTTATTGATTGAAGGACTTCATGATCGCGCGGATCTGTGCCTCGGATGGTTTTCTGCCCATCTGCGCATACATGGCACGGATCTGTTTCTCAGTGATTGGAGGATTTTCCTTGATTTGTTTTTCGAAATATCTCTTCGTCAGGAAGAAACTGATCGCAGCACCGATGACTCCGCCCAGAAGCAGATATAAGATCGATGTCCAGAAATTGCTCATAACCTCACCTCCAAACTCTATTTTAATGAATGAGACATGATTTGTCTAATGATTGAGCCCAACAGGTTATTCAATTCCCTGATCTCTCAGGTGGGCCATCTGTGCATACGTTTAGGATCCCCCGTTGAAAGGGTCTTCAACACCGGCATGCAACTCGAATGAGGTCCGTTTTGTATATGTAGGAATTATACTGTCCCATTGGGCAACTTCATTATACAGGAGTATAACAGCAGAATAACAGTCTTGACTTAAGAGGCAAAAGGCTGTAATAATTTACGGTAATCCTTTTTGAGTTTATTGATATCTTTCTCCTCGTTTCCTGTCTCTTCCATCGATATCTTTGAGCCGGCTACCTTCCCGTTGATGATCGTAAAGACCTGCGGGGTATAGACGGCTTTTTCGCCTGTTTCCGGATCATCGTTGAGTGTCGTATACAGGAGTTCGATGTACTTGTCGATCTCCTCATCTGTCAGATGAGCCCCTTCATAGTAGGCATCGATATAGTAGACAGTGACACCGAGATCAGTTGCCACTTCATTTAACGGCGCGACGCACTTGCGGCAGAACGGACAGGAGGAATAGCCGAGATAGAAGACACCTGATCCCCCTTCTTCAATGGCCCGGAAGACTTCCGTTATCAGGACTCTTCTGAAGGCATGGCCGGTAGACCTGACACCCGGATAGGAAGACATGTCGACGGCATAGGATTCCACCTCATAGGAGAGATCCGGCTTCTCGCCTCCGCAGGCAGCTAGCAGAAGAGAAACGAGGAGAAGCGTCAGGATCTTCTTCATGACAGTTCCTCGATATCGACACGGTTGAAGATGTCATACATCGTCTCCTGGGTCGTCTTGACATCGGAATGTCCGGTGACGAGACACGCCGAGACGCCGAAACGGAAGGATTCCAAAGCGGTAGCGCCTTTGCATAAGGAGTAGAGATAGCCTCCGATCAGGGCAGAGACGGAATAGGAGACTTCCATCTCATCATGGATCAAAGAGGAAGAAGTATAGACCTTTCCTCCTGAGAAGAAGTAGGCTCTTTCCTTGGACTGGCCGTACAGGACGTTCTGAACGCCCTTATTCAGGAAGAGATCTGCTGCTTTGCGGATCGCCTCTTCCCCGTTTCCATCGATATCTTCATCAGAGATGCGGACGAAATAGACACCGGAAGAAGCGCACTCTTCCATGATCCTTCTGTTAGTATCTAAGAATACCTTGATCCCCTCTTCGCAAAGAGAGCGTACCAGTTCGATCATGTCGTCTTCGATGCTTTCCTGGACATTGCCGGAGAGTACGAAGATATCGTCATCGTAGATGTTGCGCAGCTTGTTTTTGAGCTTCTGGAATTCATCCTTCATGATCTCCGGACCGGCGGCGTTGATCGTCGTCTCCTGGGAGTCCATGATACGGACGTCGATTCGGCTTTCACCTTTGATATTGGTAAACTGCGGCTGCAGAAAAGAATACTGATCGAGATGCGAGAGGAAGTAATCCTTCACGAAACCCCCCAGAAAGCCTAAAGCCACCGACCGGATCCCCAGAGAATTGAGGATGACGGAGACATTGATCCCCTTTCCACCGGCACTGAAGAGTTCGAAGTCGCTTCGGTTCAGTTCTCCTTTTTTCAGGTCGCTCAGACTGATGAAGTAGTCCAAGGACGGATTGCATGTACATGTGTAGATCATAAAATCATTATATCACGCAAAGATTAACGGGTATAATGGAGACATGAATATCCAGAAACTGTTTCCGGGATACCCGGATGAGATCGAGATCACAGGGATCTCGGTAAACTCAAAAGACATCCAGGAGGGAAACCTCTTCTTATGCAAGAAAGGCGTCAAGATCGACCGGCATGACTTCATTGAGGAAGCGGTCAATAACGGCGCTGCCTTTTTAGTGACAGCCAGAGAGGTAAAGACGAGCGTTCCTTATATCGTCGTGGAAGATCCGAACGCCATCGAAGAAGATCTCTACAGGAGTTTCTATGGCGATCCGCAGGACGAACTGAAGATCATCGGCGTCACCGGTACCGATGGCAAGACCTCCACTACCACAATGATACAGACGCTTATCGGAAAGGAGAAGTGCGGCTACATCGGCACCAACGGCTATGCCTGCGCCGCCTTCAAGAGAGATACTTCCAACACCACCCCGGGTGTCGACAAGCTCTATCAGTACTTCCGGGAGTTCCTCGATGCCGGATGTAAGTACGTGGCGATGGAAGCTTCCTCGGAAGCCTTCTACTACGGAAGACTGAAGAACATCACCTTCGATACCTCCGCCATCACCAATATCGATTCCGAACATCTGAACACCCACAAGACCCTGGAGAACTACGTTTCCTGCAAGAAACAGCTCTTCCTCCAGACGGAGAACTGTTCTATCCTCAACAGCCACGATGTCCATTATGAAGAGTGCCGGGAAGCGGCACAGAAGCCTCTCACCTACGGCTACAGAGAAGAAGATGACCTCTATATAAAGGGTTTCGAGATCCATCCGGATCACACCGACATCACCTGGATCTACAAAGGAGAAATAATAAACTTCCGTTCACCATTACTGGGAGCCTTCAATGTGGAGAATCTCTCGGCTGCTTTGCTGGTGTGTCTGTCCATGGGCTTTGAATTGAATGAATTATTGGAGAATGCGAAGAAGATCGTCATCGACGGACGCATGCAGGCGATCGATCTGGGACAGGACTTCTACTGTATCGTCGACTATGCCCATACACCGAATGGCCTCAGAAGACTCTTTGAGTTCACCAAGACCCTCTCTGTCGGAAGGATCATCCCGGTCATGGGACAGGCCGGCGAAAGAGATCCGTACAAGCGCAAGACCGTCGGAGAGCTCCTGGTCAAAAACTGCGATCACGTCATCATGACCTATGAGGATCCCAGAGGTGAAGACATCAGTAAGATCCTCGATGACATGTGCGAGAATATCCGGGACTATGATAACTACGAGCGCATCCCGGACAGACATGAGGCAATAAAACACGCGATCGATATCGCAGAGAAAGACGACCTCGTCCTCATTCTCGGCAAGGGCAATGAGACCTACGAGAAGCTGAAGGACGGCACGATCTACTTCAACGATGTCGAAGAAGCGGAAAAGGCAATCAAAGAAAAGCTCGGAAAGTGATGAACTTTCCGAGCTTTATTATGATCTCAGGTTCGCTTCGAACTTCTTCGAGAGCTCTTCGAGGATCTTCTCGTGGACCGGAGTGATCTCTTCGGCCTTGAGGGTGTGATCCTTGGCTTCATAGACGATGTTCAGAGAGATCGATTTAAAGCCCGTGAGGATGTGTTCTCCCTGGTAGACATCAAATACCGAGGTAGACTTCACAAGCGCGCCTCCGGCCTTCTTAGCGGCTTTCAAGAGGTCTTCCGCCTTGACGTCCTCTCTTACCAGCAGAGAGATGTCTCTGGAAACGCTCGGATATCTGGAGACGACCGGTGCTTTCGTCTTAGCCGGATTTCTGCTGACCATGAGGTCCATATTCATTTCAAGGTAATAGACTTCCGGGAGCTTGTTTTTCTTCGCGTAGGAAGGATGCAAGGCTCCTAAGATGGCTAATGTCTTTCCTTCCATCACGACTTCGCAGGAGCGGTATGGATGGAAGTGGACAGTATCCAGAGTGTTCTCCTTGACTGTAACTCTGCCCTTTTCGTATCCCAGCTTGTCCAGCATGTCCATCAGGAGACCCTTTAAGACATAGAAGTCAGCCTTGATGTTCAAATGCATGACAGAGGAAGAGAGGATGGAGCCTTCTAAGACGACTGCCAGTCTTTCCTGTTCAAGACCTTCCGCATAGACCTTGGAGATCTCGAAGAGGTTGACGTTCTCATTGTAGTGATCGAGGTTATAGGACAGTGTCTCCAGAATGGAAGGCATCAGGGAATTGCGGACATATCTTCTGGCTTCGGATAACGGCGACAGGACTTCGACCGGTTTTCCTAACGGAAGCACGGCATCTTCAACCATCTTTCCGGAGACCAGGGTATAGGTCATGACTTCCTGAAGACCGTTGTTGAGGAGAACAGAGCGGATATTCCTTCTCATGGCCTGGGCGACAGACAGGGTGCCGATCGTCTGAGGCATGTATGGAAGTGTTCCTTCGAGGTCATCGAAGTCCGTGAGTCTCGCGACTTCTTCATCGATGTCTTCCCGGATCGTGATATCGGTACGGTAGGACGGGATGTGGGCTGTGATGGCTTCCCCATCCACTTCCGGAGCGAAGTCGAGTCTGCGCAGGACATCGACGACTTCTTCGACCTTGTACTGCTTTCCGATGAGGGAGTTGAGATGGCTCATCGTCTCGGTGACAGTAACCGGTGTATAGTTGTCGGAACCGTATTCGACGGTCTCTTCAAAGCCGTCGGCTTCAGCGTATTCTTTCAAGAGCTGGACAGCTCTGTCAACGGCCTTCTTCTGTGCCAGAGGCTCTAAGCCCTTGGAGAAGCGGGAAGCAGCTTCGGTCATGAGACCTAAGCGGTTGGCGGTTCTTCTGATCTGGGCGTGATCGAATAAGGCGGCTTCGATGATGAGGCCTGTCGTATCCTCGAGGATCTTGGTGGCGTCGCCGCCCATGATACCCGCGATACCGATCGGTTCGCCGTTCGAGGTGATCATCATATCGCCCTTCTTTATATCGTAGACGATACCGTCGAGAGCGGTATATTCGCCTTCATAGTCATCTCTGACTGTGATCTCTCTGTGCGGATTAGATCTCAGGTCATAGAAGTGCAAAGGCTGTCCTGTTTCCAGCATGACCAGGTTGGAGATGTCGACGAGATTGTTGATGGCCTTGATGCCATTGGCCTTTAAGACTCTGACGATCCACTCCGGAGATGGCTTCAGGACGACTTTATTGACGACCTTGGCTAAGAAGTGCGGGCAGTTTCCTGTCGCGGAAGAAAGGGCAAAGTTCCCCTTCTCACCGATCTGAGCGCTGCCTTCGTATTCCGGAAGCGTGCACGGTCTATCTAAGATCGCTGCGATCTCCTTGGCCATCGCAAACATGGACAGGCAGTCCGGTCTGTTGGCATAGATGGTCAGATCCAGGATCGTATCCTGATAGCCCAGTTTATCTA
>JAFOMB010000095.1 GCA_017419065.1 Erysipelotrichaceae bacterium
AGCTTTCTAAGTAATGCGGCAATGATACCGGCCAGGATGGTGGAGATAGTACAGGCCAGTCTCGTATAGTAGCCGGCACCCCAGAGCACCGCGAACCATCTCTCAAGACCTCCGATGAGACCGGCAATGATACCGGCCGGTGCCCCAAAGATAAGACCGGCACAAAGCGGTGCGGCATCCCGCACATTGATGACAGCTCCTCCGAAATTGACACCGAACTCTGTCGCCAGGATCGCGGCAATGCCGAAAATGATCCCAATGAGGACCTGCTGCAGCTGATAGGATATTCTGATCTTTTCCTTTTCCAGCAGCGTCTCCAGAATGGCAGTGATCGCCACCGGAATGAGCGCGATACCGGCTAAAGACAGATATACTTCCATATCTCAATTCTACATTATTTTTATTTATGAATAGAGATACAAGTCATTCAAAGGCAGAAGAAAACCCGTCACAGACGGGTTTTGATCACTTCGTGACTTTTTCTCCTCTGACTACCGGCTGCGGATCCAGGAATTCATATTCCTGATCATTCGGATTGGTGATGATCAGCATGGTAGACATATCATAGGAGGCAGAGAGTTTTCTGATGTCGACTTCGACGATCGGATCTCCGGCTTTTACCGTATCTCCCTGTTTCTTGGAGAGGAGACGGAAACCTTCGCCTTTCGCGTTGACGGTATCGACACCGCAGTGTACCAGCAGCTCGACACCGTTGTTCATCTGGATGCCGAAGGCATGTCCTGTCGGAAAGAGTACAGCCAGAGTGCCGTTGGCAGGAGAGCAGAGAATGACTTTGTCGCTTTCATATTTGAAAGCGGTAGATTTTCCCATCATCTGTTCAGAGAAGACCGGATCCGGTACAGTCGTGATATCGATAAGCTGTCCGTCCGCCAGAGCGACGATGTCCTCGTCAGAAGCATTGACATCCGGTAAGACGACTTCTGCTTCTTTTTTGAACAATTTGTCAAATAATCCCATAGATGATTTCCTTTCTCGGTTTTTGTCAATTCAATAATATAGGGACGCCCGTTTCAGCGTCAATCTCTTTTCACAAGTTCTCTTCCCAGTTCAAAGGCTTTCTTCCTCTCTTCCGGGAATATCGTCTCATGTCTTTTCTTCTTGGCTTCCGGATCGAACATGGACCACTCCCAGTCTGTCCTGGAGTAGTCGGCGAGCTGCAGGGTATCTCCGCTGACGAAGATCTCTGTCGGTCCCGCGAAACGAGAGAGAGTATTCTGATAGCCCTTCAGCAGATCGAGATACATGGTATCCGGGGCATTGGAGGTCATGATCAGCAGGATCGGAAGAGGATGGGTATTGCAGCAGGGATTCTCCTGGTTGTAGGTCAGATTCTGGAAGACCAGTCTTTCATATAAGGCATGGAAGGAAGCTGTGAGATCGGAGAGGTAATTCGGAGAGCCAATGATGAGACCGTCCGCTTCCCTTATCGCATCCAGCACCGGCGTCAGGCCGTCACGGACGACACAGTGTCCCTTATGGGCTTCTTTCTTGCAGCCGAAGCAGGAAACACAGCCGGTATACTTCTCCAGACGGAAGAGGTCATAGCGTTCTACGACAGCTCCTTCTTCTTCCGTACCCTTACAGGCCTCTTTGATGAGGGTATCGGTATTCCAGCCCAGTCTCGGACCGGCGTTGACAGCGACGATCTTTTTCATACGATCCTCCTTTAGACTCTTCCATTATAAAGACAGACTCAGGGAAGAAAAAGCCATCTGCTTAGGGGACAGATGGCTTTGAAATGTACAGGGGCCAGATCCCTGTACAGACCAGGGGCTAATCCAGGTCTTCGCCGTTGGTGGCAATGACCTTTTTATACCAGGTG
>JAFOMB010000096.1 GCA_017419065.1 Erysipelotrichaceae bacterium
AAAGAAGACTATGCCCTTAACGGCAACAATACCCCATACTCCGACTTCGACTACTACTTCGGCGACAACGCCTTTGAAAGGATCTTCGACTTCCATCAGGAAGACAGGCCAAACCTCCTGATCTTCGCCGATTCCTTCACCAATGTCACTCAGGAGTGGATCGCCTCCCACTTCAACAAGACCGTCATCATCGACCTCAGAGCCAGAGGAGAAGACTTCGATCTGGATGCCTATATCAGGAATTACGATATCGACATCCTCCTGGTCACCCAGTACTACAACAACCTCTTCTTCAATGGGAATATGTACATCCCGTTCAACTGAAAAGAGAGCCAATGGCTCTCTTTCTTATTGTTTCTGATCGGCTTCCATCTGGACTCTCAGGTTCCCGATGGATGTCGCTTCGATCGGCAGGGCTTTGACTTTCTTTCCTGTCGCTTTTTCCGTGAGATCATTGAGGAACTGGTTCCTCGCACCGCCTCCGACGATGTAGAGAGCGGAATAGGTCTTCCCGGTATTCCTCTCCAGTTCGTCGATCGCTTTCCGATAGGAGAGCGCTAAAGACTTGAAGGCGCAGCGGAAATAGCCGTAGATATCATCCGGCTTTTCCTTCAGCAGGCCATCAAACGCCTTCTTCATACTCGCCGGGGAAAACAGGGCCGGATCGTTGGCGTCGAGGACGCCTTCGTAAGAGTTCTTTTCCGCCTTCACGACGATATCGCGGATGTCTTCTTCCGGACAGAGTTCCCTCTTGAGTTCGTTGACGATCCACATCCCCATGATGTTTTTCTGGTAGCGGTTATAGCCGACGCCTCCCTCATTGGAGTAGTTGGCTTCCCTGCTGTTTTGATCTGTCAGAGGTTTCTCCGTCTTCACGCCCAGTAAGGACCAGGTGCCCGAGGAGATGTATAACTGCGGGGTCTCCATCGGGATCCCCTCTACCGCGGAAGCGGTATCGTGGGTGGCGCAGAGGACGACTTTGATGCCCTTGTATTCACCTAGTGCTTCTCCCGGCTTGGATAAAGACGGGAAGAGATGAGCCGGCAGTCCGAGTCTTTCGACGATCTCCTGATCGAAAGACAGTGTCTTATGATCGATCATCCCGGTGGTCGTCGCGTTGGTGAATTCCTTTTTCTTCACGCCGGTAAGTCTGTACATCAGATACTCCGGGATCATCAGGAAGTCACTGACGCCTTCCAGTCTGCCCCTTTTCTTATCGTCATAGAGCTGGTAGATGGTGTTGAACGGCTGGAACTGACAGCCGGTGTGTTCATAGAGTTCTTCAAAAGGGATCAGGGAGTGCACTTCGTCTATGACATCTTCTGTCCGGTGATCCCGGTAGGCATACACCGGATAGACAGGTTCCTCCCCTTTCATGAGGACGTAGTCGACGCCCCAGGTATCGATGGACAGGGATTCGATCTTCACTTCCTTTAAGGCCTCATCGATGCCGGTACGGACTTCTCTCTCCAGGGCCTCGATGTCCCAGATCAGATGGCCGTCTTCTTCTTTGACGCCGTTGGGGAAG
>JAFOMB010000008.1 GCA_017419065.1 Erysipelotrichaceae bacterium
TAATACCCGGGCATGTTCGATGCCCTCTTTCCTGAATACCTTTCTCAAATAGGAAGGCGTCAGGATATCGACCGTCCCTCCAAACAGATGGAAGAGGTCGCTGTTCCAGTAGGTCAGCCTCCTTCTTCCGATCCTGGCGACATCTTCATAGATCTCCTTCGGATCTTCTTCCTTCGGATCCAGGGTCAGGATGGCATTGGTGATAGCCGTCGGTCCGCAGTTGCGGTGATACGGACGTTCCTTCGAGGAGAACTGTCCGGTCGTGTAGTATCTCTCTTTTTTCACACTACTATTATAAAAAAAGAAGGTGGTTTTCACCACCTTCTTGATCGATTAACGGAATCTCTCTTTTCCGGCGTAGCTCGTATGAAGGAGCTCGTGTGCCAGATGGGAGTTCGGTTCACCAAGATACTTGGAGTAGAGTTCCTGGATCTGCGGGTTGTTGTGAGACTGGCGGATGACCTGTCTCTCATCTTCGCTGTACAGAGCCTTGGCTCTCTTTTCCTTATAAGTATCGAGGATGTTGTCCTCTTCGTTCGGTAAGAAGACAGGACGGACATATGGCTGGCCGCCGCCGTTGATACAGCCGCCCGGGCAGCCCATGATCTCGATGAACTGATACTTGGACTTGCCTTCTCTGATCTCATCGAGGAGGACCTTGGCAGACTTCATGCCGGAAGCGATCGCCACATTGACGGTCGTGCCGTTGATGTCGATGCTTGCTTCACGGATACCGGCATCGTGGCCTCTGACTTCTTCAAAGACGATCTTGCCGTATTCCTTGCCTGTCAGCTTGTAGTAGACAGTACGTAAAGCAGCTTCCATGACACCGCCGGTAACGCCGAAGATGACACCGGCACCGGAGTAGTCGCCCATGATATCCTGATCCCATTCCTCATCCGGCAGTCTGTTGAACAGGATACCGGCACGGCGGATCATCTTGGCGAGTTCTCTGGTCGTGATGACAGCGTCGACATCGCGGATGCCGTTGACTTCCATCTCTTTTCTGTCCTTCTCATACTTCTTGGCAACACATGGCATGACGGATACGACGAAGACATCCTTCGGATCATATCCCATTTCCTTTGCCCAGTAGGACTTGATGACAGCACCCTGCATCTGGTGAGGAGACTTGCAGGTAGACAGATGCGGTAAGAGGTCCGCATAGTTGTATTCCGCATAGTTGACCCAGCCCGGTGAGCAGGAAGTGATCATCGGGAGAGTGCCGCCTTCGCTTAATCTGTGTAACAGTTCGGTTCCCTCTTCCATGATGGTGAGGTCAGCACCGAAGTTGACATCATAGACTCTTTCGAAGCCCAGTCTTCTTAACGCAGCGATCATCTTGCCGGTGACCGGTGTGCCGATCGGGTTGTCGAATTCTTCGCCTAAAGCGGCACGGACAGCCGGAGCCGCCTGGACAACGACATGCTTGCCGGCCTTCAGAGCAGCATCGACCTTGTCGATCTCAGAGTGTTCCATGAGGGCGCCTGTCGGACATACGCTGACACACTGACCGCACTGGATACACGGAGAATCCGCAAAGCTCCTGTTCTGAGCCGGGGAGACGATCGTGGAGAAGCCTCTGTTTTCAAAGCCCAGGATGCTTAAGCCATGAGCGTTCTGGCATCTCGCGATACATCTGCCGCAGAGGATACACTTGGAAGTATCACGGACAAGACCCGGAGCGAGTCTGTCGATGTACGTCTTGGATTTTTCGCCCTCGAAGGCACCTTCTCTGGCACCTGTGATCTGAGCGACATGTAACAGTTCACACTTTCCGTTCTTTTCGCACTGCTGGCAGTTCTTATTGTGATTGGAAAGTATCAGTTCTACGCTGATCCTTCTGGCTTCCGTAGCAGCCGGAGAGGAGATCTTGATCTCCATACCTTCTGCGACCGGATAGACACAGCTGGCCACTAAGCCTCTGGCTCCTGTCGCTTCTACGAGACAGACACGGCAGGATGCGTGGTTGCATTCGCCATGATTGAACGCGCAGAGAGACGGGATCTCATAACCGCAGGCCTTGGCAGCTTCGAGGATCGTCATGGTGTCTTCTACCTGGTAAGGGACACCTTCGATTTTGATATTCACTAAAGACATGTTGACTCTCCCCTCTATCTCTTCTCGATCGCACCAAACTTACAGGTGGATATGCAGGCGCCGCACTTGACACACTTCGTGGAGTCGATAGACATCGAAGCGAGTTTGTGGCCCGGAGCGACATAGTCTGTTCTGGTGATGCAGGAAGCTGGGCAGCCCTTAGCACACATACCGCAGCCGATACACTTGTCAGGATCGATGTGGTATTCCATCAGGTTCTTACAGACATGAGCCGGACACTTCTTGTCGACGATATGTGCAACGTATTCATCACGGAAGTGAGCGAGGATGGAGTTGACCGGGTTGGCAGCCGTCTGGCCCAGACCGCAGAGGGAATTGGCCTTGACCGTCTTCGCCAGGACTCCCAGATCGTCGAGGTCCTGCATCGTTCCCTTGCCGTCGCAGATACGGGTCAGGATCTCCAGCATTCTCTTCGTGCCGATACGGCATGGAGAGCACTTGCCGCAGGATTCATCGCAGATGAAGTCCATGTAGAAACGGGCGACGTCGACCATACAGTTGTCTTCGTCCATAACGATAGCACCGCCGGAACCCATCATGGATCCTCTGGCGATCAGGTTTTCGTAGTCGATCGGTTCATCGAGGTTCTCAGTGACCAGACATCCGCCGGAAGGACCGCCGGTCTGGATAGCCTTGAACTTCTTGCCGTTCGGTATACCGCCGCCGATGTCGAAGATCAGCTCGCGGATGGTCGTTCCCATCGGGACTTCGACGAGACCGACGTTATTGACTTTACCGCCTAAGGCAAAGACTTTCGTTCCCTTGGAACCGTCTGTACCTAAGGAAGCATACTTTTCATAGCCGTTTCTTAAGATATAAGGAACAGAAGCCAGTGTTTCAACGTTGTTGACGATGGTCGGCTTGCCCCAGAGACCGCTGACTGCCGGGAACGGCGGTCTAGGTCTCGGCATGCCTCTCTTGCCTTCGATGGAGTTCAGCAGAGCTGTTTCTTCACCGCAGACGAAGGCACCGGCACCTAAACGGATATGAGCGCGGAAAGAGAAGCCGGAACCGAAGATGTTGTCACCTAAAAGACCGAGTTCTTCTGCTTCCTTGATCATGATGCGTAAACGCTTGACAGCGATCGGGTATTCAGCACGGACATAGAAGTAGCCGTTCTTCGCACCGATCGCGTAACCGGCGATAGCCATACCTTCGATGACTGCTAACGGGTTTCCTTCGAGGATGGAACGGTCCATGAAAGCACCCGGGTCACCCTCATCGGCGTTACAGACGACATACTTTTCGTCGTTGTGCTGATTGAGAGCGAACTGCCACTTTCTGCCGGTCGGGAAGCCGCCGCCGCCTCTACCGCGGAGACCGGACTTCATGACTTCATCCACGACTTCCTGCTGAGTCATCGTGAGTGCTCTCTTGAGACCCTTGTAGGCATCCATACCGAGAGCTTCATTGATATCTTCCGGATTGATGACGCCGCAGCCGTATAAGGCTACACGTTTCTGCTTCTTGTAGAAGTTGATGTCATCCTGCTTGGCGACTTTTACGCCGGTAGCCGGTTCGACATAGAGGAGTCTTTCGACGATCTCGCCCTTTTCGATATCGGAAGAGACGATCTCTTCGACATCACTGACCTTGACGAGACGGTACAGAGTATCTTCCGGATAGATCTTGACGAACGGTCCCTGGGAACAGAAACCGAAGCAGCCGACGATATTGACGGTCGCCTTGTCTTCAAGACCCTTAGCCTTCAGAGTTTCTTCGAATTTCTCTTTGATCTCCATGGAATGAGAAGAAAGACAGCCGGTACCGCCGCATAAGACGATGTGTCTCTTGCCGTCCTTGCCTTCGATCTTTTCCTGTAAGCACTGTGTGCAGGCTAAGCTCTTCTGGTCAAGCATTTCTACGTTCTCGATCATGCTGCAGCTCCTTTCGCACGGTACTCTTCGATGAGGGCAGGGACCTTGTCGACGGTCATCTTCGGATAGACTGTTCCGCTGATGCTGATAGCCGGAGCGATGCCGCAGGCACCGATGCAGCGCAGAGCGTCAAGCGTGAAGAGTCCGTCTTCAGATGTTTCGCCCGGTTTGATCTTCAGGATCTCAGAGAACTTGTCGATGATCTGCTGAGCTCCCTTGACGTAGCAGGCTGTACCTAAGCAGCAGCCGACGACGTACTTTCCCTTTGGCGTCAAAGAGAAGAAGGAATAGAAAGTTACAACACCGTAGATCTCAGCCACAGAGATGTTCATCTCCTTCGAGATGATTTCCTGGACTTCCAGCGGGATGTAACCGTACTCGTTTTGAACATCATAGAGGACCAGCATCAAAGGCGTCTTTTCGTCTTTGTAGCGGTTGCAGATCTCTGTGATCTTCGCCACGGCACTTTCGCTGAGTTTTGCCATAAAATGTCCTTTCTGCTATCTTGAAAAAAATCTTTTCGGCTATATTATACACTAACTGATAGATATCTCATAAACATTTCTTGTAAGAATCCGGTCATCAGACATATGAAAAGATAAAGTCACACAGACGTGACTTTTCAGGGATGTGTTTTCTTTGTGCAGCTTTCTCCATACGGGCAGCATCCGCAGGAAGAACCGCAGCCTTTCTTTCTCAATGACCTGTACGCACAGACCGTGATGACAGTGATGAGAAGGAGGATCAGGATGTCGTAGATGTTCATAAACTAGAAACCCAGGGCCGTACCGATCAGACGGACGATGATGGCAGCGAGATAGCCCAGACCGCACTGCCATAAGACGACAGCGACAGCCCACTTTCCGCCGAGTTCCCTCTTGATGGAGGCGATCGCCGCGACACATGGGGTATAGAGCAGAGAGAATACCAGCATGGAGGCAGCTGTGAGTTTCGGCAGCATGGCCGCGACTCCTAACGGCGAAGCAAAGAGGACTTCCATGATGGAGACGACGCTCTCCTTGGCCATGAAGCCGCAGATGAGAGACGTGATGATACGCCAGTCGCCGAGACCTGCCGGTTTCATGATCGGGACCAGGAGACCGGAGACGAGGGCGAGGATGGAATCTTTGGAATCTGATACGAGGTCAAAGCGCAGTGAGAAACTCTTGAGGAACCAGACCACGATCGTCGCGATCAGGATGACCGAGAAGGCGCGGTGCAGGAAGCCCTTGGATTTCTCCCACAGCAGCTGCATGACGTTTTTCCAGCTCGGCAGACGGTAGTTCGGCAGTTCCATCACAAACGGAACAGCTTCCCCACGGAATAAAGTCTTCTTGAAGATGAGGGCGACGAGGATCCCGACCAATATGGACAGGAAGTACAGCAGTACGATCAGCCACCAGCCTGTCTTCGGGAAGAAGGCGTTCACAAAGAAGCCGTAGATCGGCAGTTTTGCGGTGCAGGACATGAACGGCGTCAATAATATCGTCATCTTTCTGTCTCTTTGAGACGGTAAAGTCCTCGTAGACATGACAGCCGGGACCGTACAGCCGAAACCAATCAGTAATGGAACGATGCTTCGTCCGGACAGACCGATCTTCCGTAAGAGTTTATCCATGACAAAGGCCACTCTGGCAATATAGCCGGAATCTTCCAGCATCGATAAGAAGAAGAACATCGTCACGATGACCGGCAGGAAGGATAAGACACTGCCGACGCCTTCAAAGATGCCCTCTGTCACCAGAGACTGTATGACCGGATTGACGTTTCCTGCCGCCATGGCCATCGCCGCTTTATCCGCCAGATAGCTGATACCGGCAGCCAGAAGGTCCTGTAAAAACGGACCGATCAGGAAGAAAGTCAGATAGAAGACAGCGCCCATGATCAGGATGAACATCGGGATGGCGGTGAAACGGCCGGTGAGCAGTCTGTCCGCCTTTTCGGAACGCAGCTGCTGACGGCTTTCCGCCGGTTTTTTCAGGCACTGGTCGCAGATGCGGTAGATGAAGGAGAACCGCATGTCGGCAATGGCTGCCGGGGCATCGAGTCCCCTCTCCTTTTCCATCTGCAGAACGATATGTTCAAGGGTCTCCTTTTCGTTCTGATCAAGGGCGAGTTTCTCCTCCATGATCGGATCCCCTTCGATGATCTTCATCGCCGCGAAACGCACCGGGATCCCGGCTCTTTCCGCGTGGTCTTCAATGAGGTGGACGGCCGCGTGGATACAGCGGTGGACCGCACCGCCGTGATCATCGCTGCCGCAGAAGTCCTGACGCAGCGGTCTTTCCTGATAGCGGGCGACATGGACTGCGTGCTTGACGAGTTCATCGACGCCTTCGTTCTTGACCGCCGAGATGGCGACGACCGGGACACCGAGTAAGGCTTCCATTGCGTTGAGATCGACGGAACCGCCGTTTCCGGTGAATTCATCCATCATATTGAGAGCGACGACCATCGGGATCTTCAGTTCCAGCAGCTGCATCGTCAGATAGAGGTTTCTCTCGAGATTGGTGACATCGACAATGTTGATGATGCCTCTCGGCTTTTCCTCCAGTACGAAGTTCCTGGAGACCAGTTCCTCGCTGGAATACGGAGACATGGAATAAATGCCCGGCAGGTCAGTGACGATAGTATCCGGGAAGCCTTTGATGACACCGTCCTTGCGGTCGACGGTGACACCCGGGAAGTTGCCGACGTGCTGGTTGGAACCGGTCAGCTGATTGAAGAGCGTGGTCTTGCCGGAATTCTGGTTGCCGACAAGGGCGAAGGTAAGAGGCGTGCCTTCCGGGAGCGGATCTCCGCTTCCCTTCGGATGGTATTTCCCCTCTTCTCCAAGACCCGGATGTTCGATCTCTTCCCTGAGGAAGGAGGTCTTTTCCTCTTCTCCCTCTTCCAATAGTGTCACATCGATCTTCTCGGCTTCGCTCAATCGCAGCGTGAGTTCATAGCCGTGGATCATGAGTTCCATCGGGTCGCCTAAAGGAGCCAGCTTGCTGACTTTTACGACCGCTCCCGGTATGACGCCCATATCCAGGAAGTGCTGACGCAGCGCGCCTTCTCCTCCGACTTTATTGATCCGGGCTCTCTGTCCCGGTGTACATTCCCGTAATGTCATTTTCTCTTCCTTCTTTCTTCTTTTCTCTCCAGCACCGTCACGCTTTCCACATGGGCCGTACCGGTGAAGATATCGATACCTTCCACAGAAGAGACATCGTATTCTCTCTTCAGGGCAGCCAGATTCTTGGCCAGTGTGGAAGGGTTGCAGGAGACATAGATGATCTTTCTTATCCCGCTTCCCAGGATGGCATCGATCATCGTCTCGTCCAGACCGCTTCTCGGCGGATCGACGATCAGCGTCGTGATCTCTTCGTCCTGAACGTCATAGAGGACTTCTCCGCTGTCGCCGCATTCAAAGCGGACATTCTCCAGATGATTGGATAAAGCAGAGGAACGGGCATTGAGGATGGCATCGTTTACGATATCGAAACCGATGACCTTCCTGGCCTTTTTTGCGGCCATGAGCGACATCACACCGATGCCGCAATAAGCTTCCGCGACATATTCCCCTTCTTCGATATGCGAGAGGACTTTATCATACAGGGCAACCGCCTGATAGGTATTGAGCTGATAGAAGGAACGCGGTGACAGTTTCATCTTCAGATCCCGTACCTGGAACTGGAGATAGCGGTTCTTCCCGAGATGGATCATCTGCTTTCCGAAGAAGTCTCTGCCGTTAGAAGTGTTGATGTTCTGCCAGAAAGAGACGACAGACGGCAGAGAAGAGATCTCTTCGATCGCTTTCTCCGGAAGCTTCTCTTCGCCGGTGATCAGGCATACCTGGGCCTTCTTCTTCATGACCCGGATATGGAGTCCCCGCATCCCCATCCTGTCTTTCTTCGAATAGGCATGGAGGCCGTATTTATTGAGGATGTCCAGGATCTGCTTGCGCACTTCTTCCAGGGCTTCCTCATGCATGAGACAGTCTTCAATGATGACCGGATGATTGCTGTCAGGGCGGTACATCCCGGTATAGAGTCTTCCCTTTCTTTCGATGAAAGGAAGCTTGCAGGAATTGCGGTATCTGACCGGGAGAGGATTCTCCTGTATCTCCACATCGGCGAGGATATCGGTGTACTTCTCCAGGGCTTCTTCCAGCAGCTGTTTTTTGATCTGTTTCTGATACTTCGCTGAAACATGGAGCAGTTCACATCCTCCGCAAAGCTCTGCGTATGGACACACCGGTCTCACTCTGTTTTCAGATGACTGCAGGACTTTTAAAAGAGGCGCGGTAAAATACGTCCCCTTATCGGAGAGTTCTCCTGTGAGGACTTCCTCTTCCGGAAGCGCGCCTTTGATGAATACGGGCTTCTTATGGAAGTAGGCAATGCCTTCCCCATTGATCCCGGTTTTCTTCACTGTGAATTTCATTAGACTTATTATAGTGCAAATTCCTTGCAGGAAGAAGAGAAAGGTTGTAAGATAAAAATACCCTAGGGGGGTATCGTATATGGAAAAAACGTATGAAGTCAAGGGGATGACCTGCGTCATCTGCAAGAACACCGTAGAAAAAGGTCTCGCGAAACTGGACGGTGTCGAATCCTGCAAGGTGAACCTGCTCGAGAATGAAGCGACGCTCGTCTATGATGAGACAAAAGTGAAGGAAGAAGATCTGCAGAAAACTACAGCGGATCTCGGATATGAACTCGTCATTCAAAAAGGCAGCGAAGTCGATTATCAGAAGATCAAGCTGATCGTCTCGATCGTACTGGTACTCATACTCATGGTCTTCTCCATGGGACACATGATCGGGATACATACCGGAGACTATGGCCACTATGTCCAGCTCGTCCTCACTCTCATCATCTTCGCTTTGAACTTCCACTATTTCAAAAGCGGATCGAGGTCGCTCTTCCACGGACATCCGAACATGGATTCCCTGGTCTTCCTCTCCTCCTCGGTATCCTTCTTATATTCCCTCTTCGCCTTATACAAGATCCACGTTCATCATGATATGAACTACCATCTCTTCTTTGAGACCGGCGCCATGATCCTGGTCATCGTCTCCATCGGCAAGTATATCGAAGGTGAAAACAAGAAGAAGACCACCAAGACCATCCGGGGTCTTGCGACGCTGAGACCGATGCAGGCCAATCTGCTCAAGGACGGCGTGGAATCCATCGTCAAGATCGACGATCTGAAGAAGAACGACATCGTCGTTGTCCACGCCGGGGAAAGCATCCCGCAGGACGGCGTCATCATCAAAGGTGAAGCTTCCATCGATGAATCGATGATCACCGGAGAATCCTTACCTCAGAACCGCTCTGTCGATGATGAAGTCATCGGCGGTACGATAGACCTCAACGGTCAAATCGAAGTCAAAGTCACCAAAAACAATGCCCAGACGGTATTGTCCAATATCATCTCCCTCACCAAGCAGGCGACGATGTCCAAGATCCCGATCGAACGCTTCGCCGATAAGGTATCCAGCTACTTCGTATATGGTGTCTTAGGGATCTCCCTGCTGACCTTCCTCATCTGGATCATCGCTTCAAGAGACCTGGAAAAGAGTCTGAACTTCGCCCTTTCGGTCCTGGTCATCTCCTGCCCTTGTGCCCTGGGTCTGGCGACGCCTAGCGCCATCATGGTGGCTACCGGTGTCAGCGCGAAAAACGGCATCCTCATCAAGAA
>JAFOMB010000097.1 GCA_017419065.1 Erysipelotrichaceae bacterium
AGAGTCTTTCGGATGTCGGTGCATCGGTCTGCGATTATTTCCGTGTGGAAGCACCGCAGAACGGCGAAAGTTTCCTTCCTCTTTTCACACAGGAGAAACAATGAGCGATTTTGTGAATACCGTAACCGGTCCGGTCTCTATCGATGAACTGGGTTTCATCTCTCCCCATGAACACATCCTTTTCTCTGCCCGCGACTGCTGCATCAACCAGGAAATCGAAGAACTGAAAGACTACTATCACTTCGGCGGCAGGACGATCATGGAGATGTCCACGCCGGAGATCTGTGCGATGGATGTTAAGGAAGATCGGATCAGTGTGCTGAAGGAACTATCCGAAAAGACTGGCGTACAGATCGTCTACGGAGCAGGCTTTTATAAGGAACCTAGGCTTCCTGAATTCGTCAAGGAAGCATCTATCGATGAACTGAAGAACGAGATCAAAAGAGAATTGCTGGAAGGAAGAGGCAAGGACAAGATCAAGGCCGGTTTTATCGGTGAAGTCGGTTCCAGCAATTATGAAGTCTTTGATACAGAAGAGAAAGTCTTAAGAGCCGCAGGTAGAGCCAGTGCGGAAACAGGCTACGGCATATCTACGCACACCGGCAGAGGAACCATGTACAGGGAACAGCTGTGTTTCTTTGAAGAAGAAGGCACCGATCTAACCCATGTGATCATCGGCCACCAGGACGTCTATCCGCGTCTGGAAGAAAGAATGGCAGACTACGAATACATCTTCTCCAAAGGCGCAGGTGTCCAGTTCGACTGTTTCGGGAAACAGGGTTTCTTCGAAATAAACAACGACATCGAATACGGCCAGAAATTCCCGTACGACGATGAACGGGCAGAGATGATCAAGAAGTTTGTCGACATGGGCTATATCAGACAGATCTTCATTTCCTGCGACATCGACGGGAGAACGCTGATGAAGAACTGGGGCGGATGGGGTTACTCCCACCTGATTACCAGAGGCCTGGGCCTGTTAAGAAAAGCCGGACTCTCCTGGGAACAGATCGATCAGATCACCAGAGAGAATCCGAAGGAATTCCTGAGAGTCAGGAAATAGAGACTGCTATGAAAAAGATCAGAGAATACTGTGAAAAGGAACTTGGGTTTAGAGAATTTACAGACGGCTTTCTGGATGAGCTTTATAAACTATTAAAGTCGAAGAAGACGAAGAAAACGGAAGACTTCATCTGGCTGCAGAAAGAAACAGAAGATCTGTGCAGGCTTCTGAAAAAAGAAGGCTATGAGATAGAAGGCAAGAAGACCCTGATCCATGAACTTCTTAGTGAATACTTGAAGAAAGAAGTCGATGCGGTCATTTTTGAGACCCATCCATTAAAGATGATCTCCACGCGGGAAGAGATAGAGAACCAGTATCGTCTGGTCGATATCATGCACCGTCATTTCAACGGCTTTGAAGCGCTGGAAGCGGGAGACTACGGATGCCACATCAGATACGGAAGACCGGAAAGAACGGTTAAAGTCGAAGAAGTCCTGGCGGAATACTACCATGCGCAAGCTGCTGCTCTAGTCAGGGGTGGCGGAACAGGAGCCATTAGAGCCATGTGCTACGCTTCCCTGAAACCGGGAGACAGAATTCTCATTCATGATGCGCCATTGTATAAGACTACCAAGATCACCCTGGAAGCCATGAATGTAGAGATCGTAAAAACCGACTTCAACGATTTCAGAAACATTGAGAAGGAACTCAAGAACGGCATCGATGTCCTGTATATCCAGAGAGTACGTCAGAAACTATCTGACAGCTATGATGAGATCAGGATCATTGAAAAGGTAAGAAAGATCGATCCAAAGGTAAGCATCCTGACCGATGAAAACTATGCCGTAAACAAGGTTGAAAAACTCGGTGCTGCAGCCGGTGCGGACATGTCTGCCTTCTCAACGTTCAAGCTTCTGGGTATTCCGGGAATCGGACTGGTCATCGGAACAAAGAAAATGATCGACATCGTTCATGAACAGAACTACTCCGGAGGAGGTCAGGTACAGGGTCCTGAAGCGATGGAGACCTTAAGAAGTCTGGTAGAGAATCCTATACTGCTTGGAGTGCAGTCCCTTTCCGTCGACGAGATCGTAAAACGTCTCAATCAGAAAGAAGTTCCTCATGTCGAAAAAGCCCTTAAAGCCAACATTGAAGAAAGGATCGTCCTGGTAAAACTGGATCTGCCGATCGCCAGAGAAGTTATCGAACGCGCAATCACCTATGGAGCTCTGCCTCATCCGGTCGGTTCGGAAAGCCGCTACGAGGTACAGACTCTCTTCTACAGGATCGCCAAAGTCATGATTGACGAAAACCCTGTCCTAAGTAGGTACGTGATCCGCATCAACCCGATGCGCTCCGGTCCGGACACCGTGATACGCATCCTCAAAGACTCCATTGAGGATGTCATGAAAAAGAAACAGTAAAAGAACACTAACGGTGTTCTTTTTCTTTTCGTAAAAATACCTCGTGACATCATAATAAAAATGCTATAATAGAAAAATAGAGCGAGAGAAGAGAGTTATGGAGAACAATTACAACGTTAAAGAAGATTTAATTGCTCAGGTTGAAGAACTGTTAAAGAGCGAAGATGCACCTGGAGCCTACGCGAGAGCGAAGG